>JAUIIM010000057.1 GCA_030431785.1 Acidimicrobiia bacterium
CCCCTGCATCGTGGCAGTGATGACGCCGCCGCCGGCTGTGCCTTCGTAGGACTTGGCGGCGAGCGCTTCCTGCGCCACGGCCATTTGCTGCTGCATCTGCTGCGCTTGCTGCATGAGCTGGCGCATGTCTTTTGGCATTCGGGACATACCGCGAGGGTAATGGCATGGAAGTGCTCAGCCGCGGAGGCTGCGACGTATCAGGGTCCAAGACCCGACAGTCCGACATCCGACATCCGACAGTCCGAGGCTCGATCATCGATAATCGATCGCCGAGGCTCGTTCGTCGTTCGTCGTTCGTCAGGCTTGCTACTTGCGACTTGGCTCTTGGCTCTCGGAGCGAAGCGCCGTACTACTGTCTGCGCAATGCAGTACCAGGCGCTCTACCGCAAGTACCGACCGCAACGATTCGACGAAGTCGTGGGACAGGACCACGTCACGACAACGCTGGCCCGAGAGGTGATCGAGGACAAGGTCGCCCACGCATACCTCCTTGCCGGACCACGCGGAACCGGGAAGACCACGACTGCCCGGCTGCTCGCGAAGTCCCTCAACTGCCCGAATCGAGACGGGGCAGGCGAGCCATGCAACGACTGCCCGAGCTGTGAGGGCATCACCGACGGCTCGTCGCTGGATGTCATCGAACTCGATGCCGCCTCCAACAACAAGGTCGAGGATGTCCGCGAGATCCGAGTAAACGCTTCGACGGTTGCCTCCGCCGAGGGTTCTCACCGTGTCTACATCCTGGACGAGGCGCACATGCTCACAAGGGCAGCCGGCAACGCCCTCCTGAAGGTGCTCGAAGAGCCACCGGATCGGGTGATCTTCGTTCTCGCCACCACTGAGCCGTACAAGCTGCTCGACACCATCCGGTCGCGTTCACAGCGATTCGACTTCCACCCCGTCGCAACCGAGACCTTGATCGACTACCTCCAGACGATCAGCGAACGCGAAGGGTTCACCGCCGACCGCGGAGCCCTGGAGGCTGTGACATCCCACTCGGGTGGATCGGTCCGTGATGCGATGAGCCTTCTCGAGCAGGTCGCCGCACTCGGCGCCGGAACGGTGACGTCGACAGGCGTGTCCAAGGCATTGGGATTGGCAGATCACGAGGTCTACGCAGAGATGGTGACCATCGTCGCAGACGGCAACGCACCGGGTGCACTCGAACTCGTCGCTCGGTTGGCCGGATCCGGTACGGACCTACGGCGATTCGTCGGCGACGCGATCGGACACTTCCGCGGCATCTTCCTGGCCCAGTACTCCTCCAATATCGAGGACGTCGTCGACGTCTCGATGGAGACGATCTCGGAGTGGCGCCAGCAAGCAAAAGTCTTGGACGCCCCCACCGTCCTACGGGTCATCGACGAACTCTCCGATGCACTGATGAAGCTGCGCGAAGGGCGCGAGGAACGGCTCGTGCTCGAGATCGCGATGATCCGCCTCACCCGCCCCGAGACCGTGCCATCACTCGAAGGCGTCAATGCCCGGATCGACCGCATCGAGCGCTCCATTGCACAGGGTGCGGTGGCGTCGCAGCCCGCACAGGCGACAGCCCCGACGCAGCCCGAGCCGAAGAAGCCGGAGGGCCCGGCGGATCGACCCTTCGAGAGCACACCGACACCCGCCGAGTCCTCCAAGGTCGAGGCGTCGACGTCGGAACCGGCGAAGCCACCTCCCTCGGAATCAACGGCACCCACGCCAAAGGCACCGGAGCCGACGGCGTCGAACGGGGCCGACATCTCGATCGAGGATTTCAAACGAGCATGGCCGGCGATCATGGCCGACATCCGAAACGAGATCGGACCGCGACGTCAGGCCTATCTGCGTGAAGCCGCGCCGACGGAGGCGGAAGGTTCCACGGTCGTCTTCGAGCTCGCTTCACACCTCCACTTCCATCTCGAGCACCTCAAGAGCGACGACGTCGTCGCCAAGGCGATCACACAAGCCGCAACGCGCCACCTTGGCACCGGAGTCAACGTTCGATTCCGTGCTGCAGACGCGGCCGAGCCGGCGGAAGCCGAACCCGCCACCGTGCCGGACAAGGACGATCTGATCAGCGCCGAAGACGACGAGAGCGTCGACCCCGTCAACACGGTCGTGGACGTCCTCGGCGGCGAGATCGTCGAGGAGTGATGCGGCTCGGGATCGATCTCGACGGAGTCGTCGCAGACTTCAACGAAGGTTGGATGCGTCGGTACAACGAGCAGCATGGCACTGAGCTGACGCCCGATCTCGTGGACCATTGGAATGCGATGATCTCATTGACCCACTTCGAGGATGTCGGCGAGTTCTGGGAGTGGGCGCGCGAATGGCCGCACCCCCGACTCTTCCGAGATCTTCCGGTGGTGAAGGGAGCCAAGGACTCGTTGGACCGCCTGTCCCGAGACCACGACATCGTGATCATCACGACCAAGCCACCGTGGGCGAACCACGACACGTTCGCGTGGATCGCGGACAACGAGCTGCCGACGAGTGAAGTCCACATCACCGAACGCAAGTGGCTCGTCGACTGTGACATCTACCTCGACGATGGCCCACACAACCTCGAAGCATTGGTCGTCGAGCGACCGGACCGAACGATCTGTCGGTTCATCCAGCCATGGAACGACCCTGTCCCGGGAACTGTGGACGTGGACTCGTGGGAAACCTTCGAGACGCTGGTGAACCAACGCTGGTGCTAGATCGACCGGATGTGCCACACTCGGCCCAATGATTCGCTCTGAGTTCACTTTCGCGACTCGTTTGGGACACGCAAAGGTCACTAGCCTGACGGACGGTTGAAGGAGGCTCACCTGCCTCTTTCACGAAGGGAGACATCAACCATGAAGAAACGAAGCATCATTGCGTTGCTCGTCGCGCTGGTCATGGTCCTCGCCGCATGTGCGGACACCGGATCTGACGACACGACGACGACGGAGGCCAGTGGCGGCGAAGAGACCACCACAACGGCCGGCGGTGGTGAAGACACGACCACTACGACTGAGGACATGGGCGACGAATGGCCCGAGAAGCTCGTCTACGGGTTCATCCCGTCCGAGCAGGCTGAGACCCTCGGCGACACGATCCAGCCCTACATGGACTTCCTGTCCCAGGAGCTCGGTATCGAGGTCGAAGGTGTCGTCACGCAGGACTACAACGGCCTCGTCGTCGCAATGGGTGCCGGTCAGGCACAACTCGGTGCGTTCGGTCCGTTCGGATACGTCCAGGCCGAGTCCCTCTACCCGGGCCAGCTCGAAGTGCTGATGCAGTCGGTACGTTTCGGTTCGGGCACGTACCACGGTCAGTGGTTCACGAACGATCCGTCGATCTGTGACGAAGAGCCGGTCGTCGGCGCCCTCGAATGGGATGGCGACGAGCAGGTCCTCAAGGGTGGCGACGAGGTCATCGCTCTGCAGGTCGGTTGGACGTTCGGCGACAACGGTCTCGAGCCGGAGACGCTCGACGATGGCACGCCGGTCGATCAGGGTATGGCTTGCACGGCCAGCCTGGACAAGGTCGTGGGCAAGACCATCGCCTTCACGTCGGCTACGTCGACGTCCGGCTCGGTCTTCCCGACGCTCCAGCTCATCAACGCTGGTATCGATCCTGAGAACGACGTCGAGTACTCTTACCTCGGTTCGCACACGGACACCGTCGCAGCCGTCTACAACGGCGACTTCGACATCGGTCTGTCGTTCGACGATGCACGTCGCAACATCCGTGAGGACAACCCGGACGTCGGTTCGAAGGTGATCGTGTTCAACATCACCGACGAGATCCCGAACGACGTGGTCGTCGCTCTGTCGTCACTTCCTGACGACCTGAAGCAGGCGATCTATGACGCGACGGCGAAGTTCCTCGAGACCGAGGATGGCATCGCCATCTTCGACGAGATCTACGGTTGGACGGACATCCGTCCCGCTGACGACTCGGAGTTCGACGTGGTGCGTCAAGCAGCCGCCGAGCTCGGTATCCAGGAAGACTGACGGACTGCGGGGAGGGAGCCCAACGGCTCCCTCCCCGCTCTCCATCTCCCCTGATATGTCCCGTATCGAATTCTCCAACGCGTCCGTCACCTACCCGGGTGGCCTCCAGGCCCTCAAAGAGGTGGACCTCACCATCGAAGAGGGGGAATTCGTCGTCATCGTCGGACTCTCCGGCGCTGGCAAGTCCACCCTGCTCCGCTCGATCAACGGACTGGTTCCCGTCACGGGTTCTGTGAAGGTCGGTGATCGCGAGGTCGTAGGGGCGTCCAACAAAGAGATAAGGGAGATCCGTTCCGATATCGGAATGATCTTCCAGACGTTCAACCTCGTCAACCGCTCGACGGTTGTGAACAACGTCCTGATGGGTCGCCTCTCCAAGGTGCCCCGGTGGCGGTCCATGCTCGGCATGTGGCCTGCCGAGGACAAGGAGATCGCGCTGCAGTCCCTCGAGCGCGTCGACATCGTCGAGAAGGCGTACATCCGCGCATCGGATCTGTCCGGCGGTCAGCAGCAGCGCGTTGGCATCGCACGAGCGCTGGCACAGGAGCCAAAGGTCATCCTGGCCGACGAGCCCGTCGCATCGCTCGACCCCGTCACCTCACACATCGTGATGCGCGATCTGCAGCGCATCAACCGTGATCTCGGTATCACGACCATCATCAACTTGCACTTCCTCGACCTCGCCCGCCAGTACGGGGAGCGCCTCGTCGGCCTCAGGGACGGAAAGCTCGTGTACGACGGATCGATCCAGAACGTGTCGGACGACGTTTTCCGCGAGATCTACGGTCGTGCCATCACCCCTGACGACCTACTCACCGAAGAGGTGACGTGACCGCAACCGCCGAGCACGTCACGTCGACCCGTCCACCCGAGCCGACGCGCGCCAAGGTCTTCATCGTCCCGCTGATCGTCTTCACGATCGCGATCGGGTTCGCCGGATTCCTCGGCGAGATCGGACCGTTGTGGGGTGCCGCAGTCGGGGCGATCACCTACGGATTGTTCCGCTGGGTCCGAATGACCGATTCCCTCATCGACGCCGGCACGTTGGTCGTCGCCGGTGCCGTCGGCTTTGCGATATTCAACCTCTCCATCGCTGCCCGGGACCCCGGCGTGACCGCTGGTCTCGCACTGCAGTCCTCGCTGGGGATTGCCTTTTTCGGTGTGGCGACCGGCTGGGTCGTGCTGCGACACAGCCCCGGTCTGCGCCCCACGACGATTCTCCTCTCCGCGGCGGCGTGGGGTGGTGGTTCCTACATGGCCCTCCTCACCGCCGTACAGATGGGCTTCCTGGACCGGATCATCGAGGGACAGACCCAGGAACTGACCTACCCCATGTTCATCGCCGTGACCGTCGCATCCGGCGTGTTCGGTGCCACCGCCAACGTTTCCTTCTGGAGTCGCCTCTCCTCTCCGTTCGCCGTCGGCTTCGTCGTGTTGACGAGCATCCTGGCGTGGAACGAGATCGGCTTCTCCGTGGTCGAGATCTGGACCCAGTTCACGAGGATCGGTGAGTTCCTCGGCGACTTCTGGCCCCCGGACTTCTTCTGGCCGCGGAGTATCGGGCAACCCGAGACGTTCAACATGGCGGATGCCTTGTTGGAGACCTTCCAGATCGCCATCGTTGGTGCGACGATCGGTTGTACGTTCGCTGCGCCGCTCGCGTTCTGGGCTTCACGTGCAACGGCTCCGAACAGCACCGTGTATTGGATCTCGAAGTCGTTCATGAGCGTGATCCGCACGATCCCCGACCTGTTCTGGGCCGTGTTCTTCGCCACCGCCGTCGGGTTCGGAAAGCCATTCGCCGGTGCGCTCGCAATGATCATGTTCTCGCTCGCCATCATGGGCAAGCTGTTGTCCGAGACCGTCGATGCGATCAACCTCGGCCCCCTCGAGGCGGCCCGCGCAGCGGGTGCGACCCACAACCAAGTGATCCTCCGTGCGGCCTTCCCCCAGGTTGCCCCGAACTACGTCGCCTACGCGTTGTACGTGTTCGAGCTCAACATTCGTGCATCGGTGGTCATCGGGTTCGTCGGAGCAGGCGGGATCGGTCGCCTTCTCGATGAGCGTCGGCAGTTCTTCCAGTGGGATCAGGTGATGGCGATCGTCCTCGTCATCTTCGCATCGGTGCTCCTGATCGAGGCCGTGTCGATCTACGTCAGGAGGAAGATCGTATGACGGTCCCCGACCTGACTCCGCAGGCAATGCCCGACATGGTGCGACCACAGGAGCCAAAGTGGCCGCAGATCATCCGTTGGGGCGTGACCCTCGGCATCCTCATCCCCCTCATCTGGTCCGTGATCGGGCTTGAGATCTCCCCGCAGCGACTCTGGGCAGCGCCGGGCGAGGTGTGGGTGCTGATCTCCGGAATGTTCCCGCCGGACTTCTCGAACCCCGGTGACCTTATGGGCAAACTCCTCGAATCCCTCTACGTCGCCTGGATCGGGACGCTCATCGGTGCGGCGTTCTCGTTCCCGGCCGGTTTCATGGCCGCAACGAACATCGCTCCTCGATGGATGGTCATCCCGATGCGAGGGATCCTGAGCGCGATCCGGGCGTTCCCTGAGCTCG
The DNA here is from genome assembly GCA_030431785.1 of Acidimicrobiia bacterium. Lineage (GTDB taxonomy): Bacteria > Actinomycetota > Acidimicrobiia > Spongiisociales > UBA5794 > UBA5794. The sequence continues at coordinate 6,534 of JAUIIM010000057.1, forward strand.
TCCTCGCCATCATCTTCATCGTCCCATTCGGTCTCGGTCCATTCACCGGTGCGTTGGCGATCGGACTCCACTCGATCGGCACACTCGGCAAGTTGACATCGGAAGTGATCGAAGGCGTCGACGGCGGACCGGTCGAGGCCATCGGGTCGAGCGGTGGTACCCGCATGATGCAGATGCGCTTCGGCGTCGTACCGCAGGCGATGCCCAACATCGTGGCCTACTGGCTGTACCGCTTCGAGATCAACGTCCGTGCATCGGCTGTTCTCGGTCTCGTCGGTGCGGGCGGAATCGGCGCCGAAATCGTTGGCCGTCTCCGATTCCGCGGGGATTGGCCGAAGGCCGGGGCCGCACTGATCCTCACCATCGTGGCGGTGCTCCTCATCGATGCCGTGTCTGCTGCGGTCCGTCGCCGCATCATCACCGGGCAGCCGTCGAAGTCGGTCATCTCCAAGTGGATGATCGCCATCACCGGGTCCCACCGGGAGCCGTCGATGGAGATCAAGTCGTGAGCGAGTTCGTCCTCCGGACACGCACGCTCACAGAGGACCAGGAAGACCTGACCCTCGCTCCGGGTGCAACCCGCTCGAGGACCGCTGGTCACCGCAAGATCGACGAACCAGAAGACGAGTGGCGAACCGCGTTCGAGCGCGACTACGACCGGATCATCCATTCGAAAGCATTCCGGCGCCTGAAACACAAGACCCAGGTCTTCATGAACCCCGAGGGTGACCACTACGTCACCCGCATGACCCACACCCTCCAGGTCACACAGGTCGGTCGATCCATCGCTCGGGCCCTCAGCCTCAACGTCGCCTTGGCCGAGGCCGTCTGTCTGGGGCATGACGTCGGCCACTCCCCATTCGGGCACACCGGCGAAGATGCGCTCTCGGAGTTCGTCGATGGCGAATGGCGCCACTCAGACCAGTCCGTTCGGATCTTCGAAGTCCTCGAACCCCTCAACCTCACTGACGAAGTGCTGTCCGGCATCCGCACACATCCATGGAAAGTGGAGGAACGGGCGACCACACACGAAGGTGACGTCGTCAAGTTCGCCGACCGGATCGCCTACCTCGCCCACGATGCCCTCGATGCCATGCGTGCCGGGATACTCACGCCTACCGACTTTCCGAATGCTGCACTCCAAGCGTTCGGTGAGCCAGGCCGTGAGTGGGTCGCGACCATGATCCAGGCTGTCGTCGATGAATCGTACCGTCAGTCAACCATCGCTATGGAGCCATCAAAGCTCGCTGCCATGCAAGAGCTGCGGACGTTCATGTTCGAGAACGTGTATCTCCGCCCGGAGGTGGAGAACCAGCGGCGAAGGGCCAAACAGATCGTCCGTGAACTGGTCACGTATTACCTGGAACACATGAGTGAACTCCCCGAGAGCTATCAGCATCCGGAGTCCGACGACCTCACCCAGGTGATGGACTTCGTCGCCGGGATGACGGACCGGTACGCCATCCGCCGCCACGACGAACTCTTCCGTCCCCGCCTGTTCTGAGATCGCTGTCAGCGATCAGCCGTGAACATCGAGCCATGAGCCATGAGCCATGGGCCATGAGCTGAGTCACAACGGAGATCGGAGATCGGGGTCGGGCGAAGACGCAGCTTTGCTCAGAGCGGTTCGTGGTGGTCGTAGCCGTCCACACCCGCTCGCCAGTAGCCGTTCACTGATGCAACGTCGAGAAGGCCACGATCACGGAGTGTGTCGCGCACGGAACGCATCGCAAGGACCTCGCCGCCGGCCCAGACGAACGTGTCCCTATCGCGCGTGTCGACCCGTGCGGCAAAGATGGTGGCGACTTCGCTGATTCCTGCAGGACTGGTCGCATGTGCCCATTGGATCGACACCCCTTCCGGGTGCTCCAGCCGCAGCTCGTCCTCCTCGTCACTGACGACCAGCAACACTTCGCCGGTCGCTTGTGGCGGCATCTCCTCCATCGCACGTGCGACACACGGCAGTGCCGTCATGTCGGCGATCAGCACGTAGTGCTCTGCGATGGGAAGAGGGGTCGACCCGCGCGGACCCCGGGTCGCTACTCCGTCACCGATCTCCGCCCGAGCGAGCCATGCGGTGACGACGCCACCATCGTGGAGAACGATGTCGATGTCCAGCTCGCCCTCGGACTGATCGTGGCGGCGAATCGTGTAGTCGCGCATCACCTCGTTGCCGGAGTCGTCGGGAACCACGAGCTTGACATGGTCCGCTGGGCCGTGGGAGGTGAAGTCCTTCAGATCCTCTCCGCGGAGCGTGACCCGTTTCATGCGCCGACCAATCGCCTCGATCGCAGCGACCTCAAGCTCGCGCTGGCGTGGTTCGTACATGATCGGTTCGAGCACGGTCGGCATCGCGAATCCTCATCTGTGTGGCAATTACCACCATGAAGATAGGGGAATCGTACAGCGAGTCGAACATCGATCGGCGGGTCGCAACCGCCCTGGTCAGCGGCGTAGTTCGCCGAGGGCAGCGAAGCGGATCATGTGCGCCTGCCCGGCGTGAAGCGCATACTCATCGATCATCTTGACGAGCGTCATCTCCAACGATCGGCCGGTACCGACGCCCGGTTCCTCGAGATCGGGCCAGGCACTTGTAGCTTGGTCGGACGCCGCAACCGCAGCGAAGTAGGACACGAGATCCTCATCGATCGTCTCGACGGTGGCCCCGGCATAGTCCGCTTCCCCGTACGGCATCTCTTGCTCCACTCCACCGAGGCCGAACACGACATAGTGGAGCTCCATCTGTGTCATATGCCGGACGAGTCCCATGACCGAGAGCTCGACGGGCGGAACGGATTGGGCGACGAGCTGTGCGGGCGAGAGATCTCTGGTCTTGCGGAGGAACTCATGGCGTTGATACCTCAGCCATGCCACCAGGTATTCGCGACGGTCCAGATCCGGACCCGGTTCCGAGCCAGCTGACAAATCGAGGCGGTGAAGGGTCTCCAGGGACATCTTCAGTCCAGTGAGATGGGAAGACCGATCTCCGGCCAATCCGGAGGGTTACCCCACGACTCAGAGAAGGTCACATCGCTGGCAGGAGCTCGCTTGGCGAGACCCCAGCGACCCAACGGGTATCCACATGTCACCGCTGCGGCGTTCGTCCAGCCCTTGCCTTCGGGAACACCGAGCAGCTCGCAGACCTCATCGTGCTTGAAGATGCCGAGCACCGTCGTCAGGCAAGTGCCGACGCCGTGACCACGGGCGGCAAGCATCAAGCTCCAGACACCGGGGTAGATCGACGCACCCGAAGGGTCATTGCGATGAAACGGGAAAACGACGAGCGGGACGGAGGCGAAGTTGTCGGCGAGCCACTGTGCCGAGTTCATGACTCGGAGTGTGGAATCGTCACCCTTCTCTCGTGCTGCCTCGACCCGACCTGCGTAGAACGTCTCATTGAGTTGTTTCCACGCCTCGGCGTACCACTCACCGAGCTGCGCCATCTTCTCTCGGTCGGTGACCGTGATCCACCGCCAGTTCTGGGAGTTCCCTCCCGAGGGCGAACGGATCGCAGCGTCCATCATCGAGGCGACCACCTCGTCGGGAATCGGGTCTGGCTTGACCCGGCGCATCGCACGGGTCGTGTACAGGGCTTCGTTGAGATCCATGCCGTCAACCTACTAGAGCAGGGCGGCGATCACCGCGAGGATGACGATCGATCCCACGGTCCACAGGATCGAGATCACGAGATATCGACGCCACCAAAGGCCCCAACCTTCGGTCGCCCGCGCCAACGCCGCCCCGAAGAGCCACCACAGCGGTGCGCTGGTCACGATCCCGAACACGATCACCGTGAACCGGGTGACGTCGATGAACGGGAATGCGAGCACCCATGCTGTCGGCGCAGCGACGAGGAACAAGACGGAACCAGCGATCGATGCCGCAAAGTCGCCCATATCTCCGCCCTCACGGAATCCGACGGAGAGCCCGATGACACCAATGAGCGTTGGGTACACCAAGGCGCACAGCGCCCCAAGGATCGGGGCAACCGTCGTACGCCGCGGTGCGAACGAGACATCTCGTTTCATAGAACGGAGAGTAGGCGAGGAGGCGGGTAGGCGCGCGGGCGCGGAGGCGTGTAGGCGTGTAGGCGTGTAGGCGTGGAGGCGGGTAGGAGCGCGGGCGAATAGGCGAGACGTTCGGGCGGGAAGGCATGATTTCGCGTCCCACCTTCAGGGGGGACGGATGACCGGCGGTCGAAGACCGGCGGGAATCAGGGGGGCCGAGGAGCCTGCGACAGCGCTAGCCGATCCAGATCGGGGCGCCGAGGCGTGTTGGTACGGATCGATGATCGGCAGTGGCCGTGCGCCTTGCGCCGTGAGCCGTGAGCCGGAGGGCGTGTTGGAGTGCGTAGGTGCGCGCGGATCGATGATCCATGATCGAGGATCGTTGCGGAGGCGTGGAGGCGCAGGGGCGCCTCGGTCCTGGCTCGGTGCACGGCTGCGGAGATCGGAGATCGTCCGCTCGGAGATCGCTGCTGGCTCTCGCTATCGCACCAGGAAGCTGAGCTTCACCGTGGCGTTGTAGACCGTGACTCGGCCATTGTCGACTTCGGCGGACTGGCGGATCACCTCGACAGCCACGATGCCGCTGATGCTCTCCGCAGCCTTCTCGACGGCCTGATCGATGGCAGCCTCGAATCCGTCTGCCGACCGACCGGTGATCTCGATGACCTTCAGTGCCCCGGGTTCAATCTCACTCATGCTGCGATTGTAGAGGTCCCGTCGCCCCTGGACAGCGTCCGGCAGGCACGTAAACGGGCTTCACGACTACGCTTGAGGTCTCCGCATGAAGTATTTGCGAAACTCCCGTCTGCTGGCGCCAGTGTTGTTGCTCGCTTTGCTCGCCGTCTCGCCGATCGCGGCGAACGCTCAGTCCAAGAGCGACGTCGAGGAAGCGAAGACCGCGGCTGACCGCGCCCTCGAAGCGCTCGAAGAAGCTGATGCCGCACTCGCTGATGGCATCGAGGAACTCGAACGGATCCAAGGTGAGCTGTACTCCCTCAACTACCGGATCGAGAAACTCGCCCAAGCGTTGACTGAGTATGGCGACAACGTCGTCGACCTCGAGCAACGCGCCCGTGACCTCGTGCGAAATGCCTACATCAACGGCAACTCGAACGCCGTGACCACAGCCTTTTCCGCCGGCAACATCCAGGAACTGATCACGTCGCAGACCTTGTTCGATCGCGCCGCCACACTCGACCTCGCCCAACTCGACCAGCTCGATGTCGTGCGCCGCCAGATGGACCGCCTCACCGACGAGCTGAACGTCAAGGAGTCGGAAGTCACGGTCCTCGAGGGTCAACAGGCCGAAGTGGTGGAGCATCTCGCTGAGCTCCAGGCCAAGGCCGATGAAGTGCACGCCGATGCCCAAGCCAACTATCGGTCGGTGTATGCCGAGTACAAGGCACGTCTTGCCAGGGAAGCCGCCGCACGGGCCGCACAACAGTCCGGTGCTGCTGCGGGGATCCCGTCGGCCACGAAGGGCGTCGTCTGCCCCGTCGCCGGATCCAACTACTTCATCGACACATGGGGCTACCCACGATCCGGCGGACGGACCCACAAGGGAACCGACATCATGGCTGCGTACAACACTCCGTTGGTCGCCATGAACTCGGGAACGGTCCGTCTCAACACGCACAGCCTCGGCGGCAGACAGACCTACGTCTA
>JAUIIM010000058.1 GCA_030431785.1 Acidimicrobiia bacterium
GATCACGCATCCAAAACGGGACACGCATCTCATCAAGATTCGCCTCCACCAACACCGAATCAGACACCGACACCGCACGACCCGACCCGTCAACCACCCCAACAGAAAACGCCAACCCCGCCAACGCACGCCGCGACAACGGATGCTCGGCATCAACCACATCAACAACCGCCCCCAACTCGCGACCAGCATCCTTCACACCAGCCCGAACCGACACCGGCAACGAACCCAAACGGAACGAACCCGACGACACCAACAACCCCGCATGCCGCCCAGCCTCCACCCGACGAACCCGCGGCACCATCACCGAAACCAACTCATCCCCACCATCTTCAGACCCATTGCCCGAACCATTGTCGAACGAACGACGCATCACAATCGACGACGAATCCTCACCGCCAGACACCGCACCCCCACCAACCGGATCCACACCAGCCAACGCTGGAGCAACTCCCACAAACAACACAAACACCCCAACCAGCACTACACCCCGACGAAACAAAGCGACTCCCACCGATAGCGAAGAACGGCGACCAGACTGGCAGCGGGACCGTGGGAGTGTCAAGTAGTCCAGACCGTTGTGCTTCGGCTCTCACCGCTGACTCCTCTACGCTCCTCCTCATGTCTGCTTCCACCGTGTACGAGCTGATCGGGTATGCCGCCTCGGCGTTGATCGTCATCTCGTTGGCGATGAGCTCGATCATCAAACTGAGGGTCATCAACCTGATCGGGGCGATCACGTTCACCGTGTACGGGTTCCTCATCGGGTCGCTTCCGGTGGCGCTCACGAACATCATCATCACCGGCCTCGACATCTGGTACCTCCGCAAGGAACTCGCTACCCGCGAAGAGCTGTCAGTGATCCGGACCGCCGCGGACGACCCGTTCCTCGCGGCGTTCCTTGACGTCTTCGGAACGGACCTCGAAGGCTTCGTGAGCGGAGACGCATCCCTCGACCAGGCGGACGTGTGGTTCGTGATGCTCCGCAACGCAACGGCAGCGGGAGTGTTCGCCGGTCGGTCCGATGGCACCAGCCTGCACGTCGTCGTCGACTACGTCGCTCCCCCGTATCGGGACCACAAGTCGGGGGCACAGCTCTATGTAGATGACGGCGCCCGCTTTGCCGATGCGGGATTCGACCAGCTCGTCGTGTCGACACCGGATCCGCGTCAGGTCGACTACCTGCGTTCGATGGGATACGTCGCCGATGGCGACCACATGGTGCTGACGGTCGCTCGCTAGATCAGTCGCCCGACTTCGGGTCGTCGAAACGGACGAACGCATGGAGCCGCTCGACCTCGGCGGTGTCAGCGAAACCGAGTGACCGATACAGCGCATGCTGTCGTTCCTCGTCGTCGGTGAGCAGCACCTTCTGGCGCACATGTGCGAAACGCTCGATGACGGTCGCCAGCAGCTGTTTGCCGATCCCCTGCCGCTGCGCATCGGGGACGACGAGGATGTCCTGCACGTAGACGATCGTCGCATCGTCCGATACGGCGCGGGCGAGGCCGACGAGGTCGCCGTCGATCCGAGCGGTGACGACGAAGGTGGAACCGGCAACCGCATCTTCGAGTCGAGCCGGATCCGCGGTGTACACGGTCCAGCCGACCGAGTCGTAGAGGGCGATCAGTTCGTCCCGGGTCGGCGACCCGCTCGTCGAGTAGGTGACACTGCTCATCAGATCGGGAACTCCGGTGGGTCGAAGTCACGCTGCGGGCGGGGATCCGGCTGCTCCGGCATCGCTTCATCGGCAGGCTCACGCTGTGCTCGGTAGTCGCGCAGGCCCATGAAGGCGAAGATCCCCACGAGGGCGGCGGCGAAGTAGTACTGCTGCCAGATCGCAAGCGGCACGACGATCGCAACGGCGAGCCACGTGACGATCTGTGCGATCAAGGGCGCCTTCTCCTCGTTCACCATCGCAGCCAGGTGAAGCACCATGTGGCCCCCGTCGAGTGGGACGATCGGGATCCAGTTGAGGACCCCCCAGATGAACGCAGCGAACACGAAGTAGTCGAGGAAGTCGATGGCGAGATCGTTCCATCCGTCGAAGACACCCACTCGGGCCAGGCCAATGATCCCCGCCCCCATGACGATTCCGAAGAACGACCCGGCCGCCGAGATCAGGAACCGTCGTCCGTGCCCGATCCTTCCCGGCTGGAACGAGGTCAGTCCACCGAGCCCGTAGAGGACGAGATGCACACCGCCGGCACCGAACGTGCGCGCCGTGAGGGCGTGACCGAGCTCGTGGAGGAGAACCGCGAGGAACACGGCGACGAGCCACAACATGGCAGAAGCAGCGTCGGTGAGCGGCCCGAACACGACGACGAGAAGAAACGACGCGTGCACACCGACCGGGATGCCGAACAGGGTGAAACGGAGCATGGCTGGTCAGGCTACGCACCCTCTCCCGACAACGGGCGACAACCTGTCGAACTTTGATTCAAGCTCGACGCCGAATCCGCCGACATTGCAGACAGAACCGCACTTTTCGGAACGCAGACGTCACAGGAAACCGCCACATGGAACAGACCATCGAATCGTTCGTCGCCGATGACTACGCAAAGGTGGTGTCTGCCGTCGCCGTCGCGACCGAGCACCCCGAACTCGCCGACGCCGCCGTCCGCAACGCCGTCGTGAAGGTGTCCACGAACGACAAGCAATACGAAGCCTTCGCCGGTCGGGTACTCGTCGTCGCCACCGGCGAGGTGAAGATCCTCTCCCGCAAGGCACCCACCGGGACGGAGGCATCCAATGCCGCACCGCTGCCGATCCACGGCACACTGGCGACCGCCCTCGGGGGTCTCCATCAGCGGCAGCGTGAGATCGCATTGCTCCGGTACTTCCTCGGCTACGACAACGACGAGATCGCATCGGTCACCCACCTCAACGACTCCACGATCGAGAGCCACCTCAACGCCGTCCAGACCGCGATCGCCGACCAGCTCCAAGTCGAGGCGGACGAGGCAGATCCGGTCGATGCACCGCGCGAGGCATCAGGCTTCGAACTCGACAGCGAAGTGACCACCGACGACGTGGACACGGACGCTGCGGAAGTCGACGACGACCTCGCAGACCTCGCCGGGTTCTCGGCCTTCTCTGCGATCGCCACAACGGAAGAAGCCTCCGTCGACGCCGACGTCGAATCCGATGCGGTTGAGGTCGACGAACCCGTCGACGCCCAGCCGGATGCGGAACTGTCACCGGATTCCGAGGACGCAGCATCCGAACCTGTCGATGCCATCCAGACGCCGACAGACAGTGATGACTATTGGGCCGAGTTCCATGCCCAACGCAATCGGGCAGCACGCACCGCCGCTGAGGCGACGGCCGATTCCGAAACCGACGACGAACAGATCGACGACACCGAAACCGAGGACGAGGGATGACCGCCGACGACCACTTGCAGCGCCTGTTCGAAGCGAGCATCACGACGTCGGAGGTCCCGACGGGTGTCAAAGCCGACCTCCTCGCAAGGGCGGCTGAACGCACCGGTGCCGCTGTCGCCGCGACGAAGGTCAAGAAGAAGCGGGGTAAGAAGGAGAAGGCACCGAAGGCTGCCCGAGCTCCGAAGACGCCCCGCACCGCGAAACCGCGACGTTCCGGACCGAGCCCATGGACCCGCCGGGCAGCAGCCATCGGATTGGTCGCCGTCCTGCTTGCCGTGGGTGGTGTCGGTGCTGCCGCGATGCTGGTGAACAACGACGGCGAGGCCGGTGACACCACACCGACGACACTGCCGATCGTCGAGGAAACGACCACGACGAACGGTGAGCCGACCTCAGGGAACGGCGACACGACGACCACACTCGGTGAAACCACCACCACGGTCGCCGGTGAAACGACGACAACGCTCGATGGTGAGACCACCACGACGGTTGGTGAGACGACGACAACGACACGTGCGTCGAACCCGGGATCCGGTGCCACGACCACCACGACGAAGGCGACGACCACCACGACACAACCGCCCACGACCACAACCACGACACAACCGCCCACGACCACGACCACGACACAACCGCCCACGACCACGACCACGACGCAACCGCCCACGACCACGACCACGACACAGCCGCCGACAACGACGACCACAACCCTGCCACCGACCACGACCACGACGAGTCCGTGGACGGGTGGCTGAGCTCCCACGCACACAGACGATGCACAACGAAGAGGGCCGATCCCGAAGGATCGGCCCTCTTCTCGTGTCTGGGAGGCGGTGACGCCTCGGCTGATTCGCTAGCTGTCGTCGCCGTCGTCGGAACCGGCACCGAGCGACGCAAGCCACTCGGCCGGATCGGCAGGCAGGGCGTCGTCCGCACTCTCGACCTCGACATCGCCGAACAGCGACTCTGCCGTGGGCACCGGTGCGCCCGGGATCGAGGGCTCGATCGACTGGTACCAGTCCGAACCGGTACCTGCCGGGATGAGCTTGCCGATGATGACGTTCTCCTTGAGTCCACGCATGTGGTCGGAGCGTGCGTTGAGCGACGCCTCGGTGAGCACCCGCGTCGTCTCCTGGAAGGAGGCGGCGGACAGCCACGAGTCGGTTGCCAGCGACGCCTTCGTGATCCCCATCAGCTCGGGGCGACCCTGTGCGGGTTGCTTTCCGGCCTCGACGAGTTCACGGTTGACATCACGGAACTCCTGTGAGTCCACGAGTTCGGCGGGCAGCCATGGCCCGTCGCCCGGATTGGCGATCCGCACTCGGCGGAGCATCTGACGGACGATGACCTCGATGTGCTTGTCGTGGATGTCCACACCCTGGGAACGGTACACCTCCTGCACCTGGTCGACGAGGTAGCGCTGTGCCGCGCGTACACCCTGGACCTCGAGCACCTTCTTCGGGTCGAGCGGACCCTCGGTCAGCTGCGTCCCCGGCTCGATGATGTCGCCCTCAGTGACCCGCAGACGGGCACGGACGGGCAGCTCCTCACGGAACACCTCGTCGTCGCCGTCGACGACCACGATGTAGCGTGAACCGGACTCTTCGTCCTGTTCGAACTTCACGGCACCACCGGCTGAAGCGAGAATCGCCTCACCCTTCGGCGTGCGGGCCTCGAACAGCTCGGTCACACGGGGCAGACCGTGCGTGATGTCCTCACCGGCGATACCGCCCGTGTGGAACGTACGCATCGTGAGCTGGGTACCCGGCTCACCGATCGACTGTGCAGCCATGATCCCTACGGCCGTTCCCGGCTCGACGAGCGAACCCGTCGCCAAGTCGATCCCGTAGGAAAGGCGCGAGATGCCGTGGCGGCTCGTGTCCGTGAGCGGTGAACGCACCCGGATCTCCGTGACGCTGTCGACCTCGTAGAGACCGTTGACCGCTTCGCGGTCAAGGACGAATCCCTGACGGAGCTTGCGACCGTCCGGAAGCTCGACGAGTGAACGACCGTCCTTGACGTCCTCGGCGAGGACTCGCCCGAAGATGCGGTCACGGAGGTGCTTGACCACCACGCCGTTCTCATCCCGGATCGGGACCAACAGGCCCGGATCATCGGTCTCGTCGTCGTGGATGATGATCTCCTGGGAGACGTCCACCAGACGACGGGTGAGGTAACCCGAGTCAGCAGTACGCAGCGCCGTATCGGCAAGACCCTTGCGGGCACCGTGGGTCGAGATGAAGTACTCGAGGACGGTAAGGCCCTCACGGAAGTTCGCACGGATCGGCTGCGGGATGATGTCACCCTTCGGGTTGGCCACCAGCCCACGCATACCTGCGATCTGACGCAGCTGCATGATGTTTCCACGAGCACCCGAACGCACCATCATGTCCATCGGGTTGAACGGATCCGCCTCGAGCGTCTCCTGCATCGCATCCTTGACTTCGTCGGTTGCGATCGTCCAGATCTCGATCAGCTCGGAACGACGCTCGTCGTCCGTGATGATGCCCTTCTGGTACTGGGACTCGACCTTTGCAGCCATGTCCTCGAACTTGGCGAGGATTTCCTTCTTCTCCGGGGGCGTCTTGACGTCCTGGAGACCGATGGTCAGGCCGGCACGGGTCGCATAGTGGAACCCGAGCTCCTTGATGTTGTCCAACGTGTTCGCAACATCCGGCTTGTCGTAGGTGTGGATCACCTCTTCGACGATGGTGCGGATGTCACCCTTGCGCAGGACAGCGTTCAGGAACGGGAACCCTGGTGGGAACGCTCCGTTGAGGATCGCTCGTCCGAGTGTCGTCTCGGTCAGCCCTTCGGGATCCACCGGCTCGTCGTCGATGAGGTTCTTGAGCAACGGCTTGAGCGCCGAATGCAGCTCGGACTCACCGGCGAGCCAACCCACACGCAACTTGATCGGAGCGTGCAACGACAGGTCGCCGACCTCGTACGCCATCATCGCTTCGTCGACCGACGAGAAGGCACGACCTGCGCCCTTCGCATCGTCGACGATCGCGGACAGGTAGTACATGCCGATGATCATGTCCTGGGACGGCGTCACGATCGGACGACCGTCGGCCGGACGGAGCACGTTGTTCGACGACAGCATCAGGATGCGTGCCTCTGCCTGCGCCTCTGCGGACAGCGGCAGGTGGACGGCCATCTGGTCACCGTCGAAGTCAGCGTTGAACGCCTCACAGACGAGCGGGTGCAGCTGGATGGCCTTGCCCTCGATGATCACCGGCTCGAACGCCTGGATACCGAGACGGTGCAACGTCGGTGCACGGTTGAGGAGCACGGGGTGTTCCTGGATGACGTCGGCGAGCACGTCCCACACCTGGGGGCGGCGACGCTCGACCATCCGCTTTGCAGCCTTGATGTTCTGTGCGATGTCGAGATCGACGAGACGCTTCATCACGAACGGCTTGAACAACTCGAGTGCCATGACCTTCGGGAGACCGCACTGGTGGAGACGCAGTTGCGGCCCCACGACGATGACGGAACGACCCGAGTAGTCGACGCGCTTTCCGAGCAGGTTCTGGCGGAAGCGCCCCTGCTTCCCCTTCAGCATGTCCGACAGCGACTTGAGCGGACGGGAACCGGGTCCGGTCACCGCACGACCACGACGACCGTTGTCGAACAACGCATCGACCGCTTCCTGGAGCATGCGCTTCTCGTTGTTCACGATGATCTCGGGAGCACCGAGGTCGATCAGACGCTTGAGGCGGTTGTTTCGGTTGATCACCCGTCGGTACAGGTCGTTCATGTCCGACGTCGCAAAGCGACCACCGTCGAGCTGGACCATCGGGCGGAGGTCCGGCGGGATGACTGGAATCGCTTCGAGGATCATGCCCTGCGGATCGTTCTTGCCGTCCGCAAACGGCTGGACGACCTTGAGACGCTTCATCGCACGCTGGCGACGCTGCTGCGAATTCGCATCGAGATCCTCACGGAGCTTCTCGATCTCTTCATCGAGGTCGAGACGGGAGATGAGATCCTTGACGAACTCTGCTCCCATGCCACCGACGTAGTAGTCGCCGTAGCGATCGATGATCTCACGCCACAGCTGCTCGGATTCGATGAGGTCACGGGGCTTCATGCCCTTGAACTTGTCGAAGGCTTCATCGAGGAGATCGACCTCGACCGTTGCACGGTCTTCGCGGTCCTTGATCTCCCGATCGACTTCCTTCTTCCGAGCGGTGATCTCAGAGGCGCTCGCACCGGCGTCTTCCATCTGGGCGAGTTCGCCTTCGAGACGCTCGAGACGTGCTTCCTTCCACTCCTCGAACTCGTCCTGGATCAGGACACGCTCGTGGCGGGCGGCTTCCTCGAGGTCAGGAAGATCCTTCGTGCGCTTCTCGTCGTCGACGAAGGTGACGAGGTAGGCAGCGAAGTAGATGACCTTCTCGAGATCCTTCGGCGACATGTCGAGGAGATACCCGAGACGGGAAGGGACGCCCTTGAAGAACCAGATGTGCGTGACGGGAGCGGCCAACTCGATGTGACCCATCCGCTCACGGCGGACCTTGGCGCGGGTGACTTCGACGCCACACCGCTCACAGATCACGCCACGGAAGCGCACCCGCTTGTACTTGCCGCAGTAGCACTCCCAGTCCCGCGTGGGACCGAAGATGCGCTCGTCGAAGAGACCATCCTTTTCCGGCTTCAGTGTCCGGTAGTTGATCGTCTCTGGCTTCTTGACCTCTCCGAAGGACCAGGAACGGATCTGATCCGACGATGCGAGGCCGATTTTCAGTTCATCAAACAGTTGTGCCACTCGTAGCTCCAGCTCTCAAATCGCGGTTCTAGACCGTTTCCAGGTCGGGTCGTTCGGGTCGGGAGATGTCGATTCCCAGGGACTGTGCGGTCCGGAAGACATCGTCCTCGAGATCCTTCAGCTCCACTTCCTCACCAGCCGAGAGCATCTCGACGTTGAGGCAGAGCGACTGCATCTCCTTCACGAGCACCTTGAAGGACTCGGGGATGCCAGGCTCGGGGATGTTCTCTCCCTTGACGATCGCCTCGTACACCTTGACTCGTCCGCGGACGTCGTCGGACTTGATGGTGAGCAGCTCCTGGAGTGCGTAGGCAGCGCCGTACGCCTCGAGCGCCCAGACTTCCATCTCACCGAATCGCTGACCACCGAACTGCGCCTTACCACCGAGCGGCTGCTGGGTGATCATCGAGTACGGACCGGTGGACCGGGCGTGGATCTTGTGATCCACGAGGTGAACCAGCTTCAGGATGTACATGTAGCCGACGGTGATCGGGGAATCGAACGGCTCGCCGGAGCGACCGTCGTACAAGGTCCCCTTGCCGTCTTCGTTGATCAGCTGCACACCGTCACGGTTCTTGCGGGACTCCGCGATGACCTTGAGGACCTCGTCCTCGTGTGCACCGTCGAAGACCGGCGTTGCCACGTGGGTCCAGGGCTCGGCACCACCCGATGCGGGGCTGTCGAGATCGTCGAATGGCTCCCAACCGGTTGCGGCTGCCCAGCCGAGGTGCGTTTCGAGCACCTGACCGAGGTTCATACGGGACGGAACACCCAGCGGAGACAAGATGATGTCGACCGGCGTACCGTCCTCGAAGAACGGCATGTCCTCTTCGGGGAGGATCTTGGCGATGACACCCTTGTTCCCGTGACGACCGGCGAGCTTGTCACCTGCCGAGATCTTGCGCTGCTTGGCAACGTAGACCCGAACGAGTTCGTTCATCCCCGGCTGGAGGTCGTAGCCGTCTTCACGGCTGAACTCCTTGACGGCGATGGCCTTGCCCGACTCGCCGTGCGGGACCTTGAGGGACACGTCGCGGACTTCACGAGCCTTCTCACCGAAGATCGCCCGGAGCAGGCGCTCTTCCGGCGTCAGCTCGGTCTCACCCTTCGGTGTCACCTTCCCGACGAGGTAGTCGCCCGGACCGACCTCTGCACCGATGCGGATGATCCCGCGATCGTCGAGATCCATGAGGACCTCTTCAGCGACGTTCGGGATGTCTCGCGTGATCTCTTCGGCACCGAGCTTGGTGTCCCGTGCCTCGATCTCGTGCTCCTCGATGTGAATGGACGTGAGTACGTCTTCCTTGACGAGACGCTCCGAGATGATGATCGCATCCTCGAAGTTGTGACCTTCCCACGGCATGAACGCCACCATGAGGTTGCGTCCGAGTGCGAGTTCGCCGCCATCGGTCGATGCACCGTCGGCAAGCGGGTCGCCTGCCTTCACCTTGTCGCCTTCTTCGACGATCGGCTTCTGGTTGATGCACGTGCCCTGGTTCGAACGCTCGAACTTCTGGAGGACGACCGTGTGCTTCTTGTTCTTGCCGGCTTCCTTCACGACGATCTCGTCGCCGGTCACCGTCACCACTTCGCCGTCCACCGGCGACACGAGCACCTCGCCCGAGTCGCGGGCTGCACGGGCTTCCATGCCGGTACCGACGAGCGGGGCGTCGGACGTGATGAGCGGAACGGCCTGCCGCTGCATGTTCGAACCCATCAGTGCGCGGTTCGCATCGTCATGCTCGAGGAACGGGATGAGTGCCGTTGCCACCGAGACGACCTGCTTCGGCGAGACGTCCATGTAGTCGACGTCCTTCGGTGCGACCGTGTCGACCTCACCGCCGGACTTGCGCACGAGGACACGATCGTTGGCGAATGAACCATCGTCGTTGAGCACGGCGTTCGCCTGGGCGATGACGTGCCCCTCTTCGAGCGCCGCAGACAGATAGTCGACGTGCTTGGTCACCTTGCCGTCGACGACACGTCGGTACGGCGTCTCGATGAACCCGTAGGGGTTCACGCGTGCGTACGAGGCGAGCGAACCGATGAGACCGATGTTCGGGCCCTCCGGCGTCTCGATCGGGCACATGCGGCCGTAGTGCGACGGGTGCACGTCGCGGACCTCGAACCCTGCACGCTCGCGGCTCAGACCGCCAGGACCGAGCGCCGAGAGACGGCGACGGTGCGTGATGGAAGCCAACGGGTTCGGCTGGTCCATGAACTGGCTCAGCTGTGACGTCCCGAAGAACTCCTTGATCGAAGCGACGACAGGACGGATGTTGATGAGCGTCTGTGGGGTGATCGCCTCTGGATCCTGGGTCGTCATCCGCTCACGGACGACACGCTCGAGGCGGGTGAGACCGACGCGGATCTGGTTCTGGATCAGCTCACCAACGGTACGGATCCGACGGTTGGAGAAGTTGTCGATGTCGTCGACACGCTTGCCCTCTTCTCCGTTGTGCAGACCCATCAGGTACTTGATCGTGTCGATCATGTCCTCGTCGGTGAGGAGCCCGTCCTCGTCCGCCTTGTACTGCTCGAGGATCTCGGTCTCGGAGTCACCACGCAGCTTGAGGTTCATCTTGTAGCGACCGACCCGCGTGAGGTCGTACCGCTTCGGCGTGCGGAACAGCGTCTTGATGAGCGAACGCGCCGACTCGACCGTCGTCAGCTCGCCGGGGCGCAGCTTGCGGTAGAGGTCGAGGAGCGCCTCGTCACGGGTCGACGTCGGGTCCTTCTCAAGCGTGTTGCGCACGAGCTCGGAGTCACCGAGCAACTCGATGATCTCTTCGTCCGTCTCGGCGATCGAGAGTGCCCGGAGGAAGGTCGTCACGAACTGGCGACGCTTCCGGTCGACGCGGACACCGATCGTGTCCTTCTTGTCGATGTCGAACTCGAGCCACGCACCGCGACCTGGGATGACCTTCGACGCATACAGACGACGGCCCGACGTCTTGTCGATGGTCTCGTCGAAGTAGACACCCGGGCTACGGACGAGCTGGGAGACGACGACGCGCTCGGTGCCGTTGATGATGAACGTGCCGTTGGCCGTCATCATCGGGAAGTCTCCGAGGAAGACCTGCTGCTCCTTGATCTCACCGGTCTCGCGGTTCAGGAAGCGAGCGGTGACGAAGAGCGGACGCGAGTAGTTCGAATCGCGGTCCTTCGCCTCTTCGATGGACAGCGCCGGATCGTCGAAACGATGGTCGGTGAGTTCGAGTGCGAGGTTGCCGGTGAAGTCCTCGATGGGCGACACCTCTTCGAACATCTGCTTGAGTCCGGACTCGAGGAATGCCTCGAACGACTCTCGTTGGATGCCAAGGAGATCCGGGACTTCCTGGACCTCAGGGATCTTGGCGAATGACAAACGGTTGGAACGCGCTCGGGCCAACGCGGGTCCTCCTCATCTTTAGGGCGATGCAAACAGCGGCAAGCTGACGGCGATTTACGGGCGAATAGGAGAGGATAGCACAAATCCGGCATAGCACGCCACTATGCCGGCTCGTCCTCTGGAGAGTCGTGAACAGGTCGTCTTCAAATGTGACCGCAGGTTACCAAGCGGGACGCATACGCGTCAAGCAATCGGAGCGAGACTGCGTCCCGAGTACACAGTACGCAGTACAAAGTACACAGCCGCAGAACGGGAAATCTGTGTACTGAGTACTGAGTACTGAGTACTTCGTACTCAACCGCGGTCGCGTGCCACTGCAATGATGCGCGGTCCCAGACCGAGCCCCCACTTGCGTTCTCCCTTCAGGGAGAACAAGCGACGGGCGGTGTCGTCGATTCGGTACGAATCGACCGGACCGGCCGGAGCTAAGAGGGGCTGCGAGCCTGCGAGCTTGGAGGAGCTGGAACGGATGGACGATGCTGATCGTCCCGAGTACACAGTATGGAGTACGAAGTACACAGACCCTGCCTCCCACCTGCGTTCTCCCTTCAGGGAGAACAAGCGACGGGCGGTGTCGTCGATTCGGTACGAATCGACCGGACCGGCCGGAGCT
>JAUIIM010000059.1 GCA_030431785.1 Acidimicrobiia bacterium
ATGAACGCCCGGATGGCCTTGACGACCGGATCCGCGTTGTCCCCGAAGAACCCGGTGATGTGGTTCCCGTCGACTTCCACAAGCGTTCCATCGGGGAGCGATGCGAGGAGTCGTCCAGCGGATTCTTCGCTGAGGATCGGCGGGGAACCCGGGGGTCCGAACGGTCCCCGTGCACGGACCACCAGGGTGGGTTGTTGGATCGTCGCGACCATCGCAGGCCAGTCTGGTCGAAGTGTTCCGGCGATTGCCTGTTCGATGTGTTGGGGATGAGAGCGTGGTTTCACCGATCTGTCGGCGAGGATCTCGACGTCGGCCTCGTAGTAGGGCACGATCGATGGGTCCCACCAGTCCGCGAAGTACGGCTGCCGCCGAACCGCCTCCAGATACGCAGCGAACGAGGGAAGCGTCGCTTCCAATCGCGCAAGGGAGGGTTTGATCTGCTCGACGATCTGTGGATCCACCTCGGACGGCGCATCGAGCACCACACATCGGGAAACCAGGTCCGGGTGGTGCGTTGCGAGGTAGTAGGTGAGCAGACCGCCGAACGAGTGACCGCCGACAGCGACGGGTTCGTCGGTGAACGCGGCGATCAAACCCACGATGTCGGCTGCGTGGTCCTCCATGGCGTACCCGGCGTCCGGTTTGTCGCTCAGCCCCCGGCCACGGAGGTCGACGGCGAGAACCCGTACGTCCGTTCCCAGACCGCGATCGACGATCGCATCGAAGAATCGTGCATTGGCGGTCAACCCCGGCGTCATGACGAGTAGTGGTCCGTCCCCGCCGTGGTCGACCACATGGAGCCGGATGCCGTTGGTCTCCACGAACGTCGATCTCATGAGTCGCCTCCCTCCAAGTACGCGGCCTTGATCTCCCTGCGCAGCGTCTTGCCGGCGACCGACATCGGGAACGAGTCGAGAACGACCACGCCACCTAGCTTCTGATAGCGAGCGGCAACGCGTTCGTTCGCCCACTCCTTGATTTCATCGGGGTCCGCTTCTGTTGACAACGTCACGGCTGCAACGGGTTGCTCTCCCCACATGTCGTGAGGAACGCCGAACACCGCGACATCGCGCACGGCAGGATGGGTAATCACGACCTCTTCGATGTCGGTCGGGTAGACGTTGACGCCACCCGAGATGATCATGTCCTTCTTCCGATCGACGAGATACAGGAATCCGTCCTCGTCGACTCTGCCCAGGTCGCCACTGTGGAGCCATCCGTCGCGGATCGCGGCGGCGGTGAGGTCGGGCCGTTTGTAGTAGCCAGTGGTGGTGATCGGTCCTCGACCGGCGATCTCACCGATCTCACCGACGGCGACATCGTTCCCGTCATCGTCGACGATCCGCATCTCGTACAGAGGTGGCGGGACGCCGACACTGTCGGCCTTGGCGAGGAAGTCGTTCCGGTCCAGGATCGTGACGAAACCCTCCGTGAGGCCGTACAGCTCGTAGCACCGGTCAGGGAACCGATCGACCAGCTTCAGTTTGTGCTCGAGGAGCAGCGGTGCACCCACCGAGCAGAGCATCTCGATCGAAGAGAGCGTGGAGACCTCGAACCGATCGTCCTCGAGGAGCTGCACGATCTGGGAGGGGACGAGCATGGCGTGGGTTGCCGCCTCGTCACCCATGAGGCCGACCATCTTCACGGCGTCGAAGCCTGGCATGAGCACGAACGAGCAGCCGGTGTAGAACCACGGCATCAGTGTCAGGAAGGCACCGTTGAACACGAGTGATCCGGAGTGGATGATCACCGAGTCCTGGGCGATGCGATAGCTCGTCGCAAACCCGGTGCAATACGCCTCGCGGATGCGGTGGGTGTGCACGATTCCTTTCGGTAGCCCCGTGGTTCCCGACGAGTAGACGATGTTGAACACGTCGTCGTCGACCGGTGGGTGCGCGACGGGTTCCGGGGGGCCGTGCCGATGGAGGTCGGCATACGAGCGATACGACTCGGGAGCCTCCCCTACGACGAACCAGCGGTCGTCAGCGACGGATGCGACATCGCCGCGGACCTCATCGAGGTGTGGAGCCATGTGGTCCATCGCGATCACTGCGACCGCATCGGAGTCGTTGATCAGCGAGGTGAGTCCATTGCCCCGCAGGAGGGGGCTCAGAGGGACGACGACGATGCCCGCAGTCGCTGCTGCCCAGTAGACCTCGACCAGTGGGATGCAGTTGTCGAGGAGGAGTGCGACGTGGTCGCCGTGTCCGATTCCTTCATCCGCCAGCCCTCGGATGAGCCGGTGGACGTTGTCGCGAAGCTCCACCCAGGTGTACCGCTGATCCTCGAACACGAGGGCGAGGTCATCGGTTCGGTAGCTGGCGTGGCGGTCGAGGAGTGAGCCGAGTGCCACGATTCACCACCGAACGAGCGTCGCTGCCCATGTGTAGCCAGTGCCGGCAGACAGCATCAAGACGAGATCGCCCGACTCGAGTTCGTCCTGTCGGAGGTCGAGGCCGACGATCGTGTCGAGCCCCGACATGTGACCGTGCCGATCGATGTAGACGGCCCGTTCTGGTGGGATGTCGAGCTTGTCGACGATCCAGTCGTGGAACGATCGTTTTGTATGAAGGAGCGGGAAGAGCTTGATGTCCCGGATGTCCACGCCGGCGCGTTCGCACGCTTCGTGTGCCACTGCGATGAAGTTCGGACCGCTCACCGGGTCGAGCCGCTCCTTCATCGAGGCAGGGTCGGCGACATCGAGGAAGTGGCGCCGTGCATCCACGGTGTCGTGCGATGCGGGTTCGCGGGTCCCGCCTGCGTATACGGCGACGTCGTCTGCGAATTGACCGTCGGAGATGATCCGATACGACAGGATCTCGTGTCGGGGTTCCACCGATGTCGAGAGCACGGCAGCAGCACCGCCGTCACCGAAGTTGAACATGAATCGGGACCGCTGGTTGCTGTAGTCGAGGAGGTGTGACTCTCGGCAGCCGCCCACGAGGAGGACGTTGTCGATCGTGGGGTCGCCGTTCAGGAGCCCAGCTGCCGTAGCGAGGGCCACGGGCCCGCCACAGCTCACATTCGCCATTTCGAGAGCCCAGGCGTTCCGGGCGCCGAGCAAGTCGATGACCTTCGGGCTCGCTGACCACACTTGGTAGTCCATGCCCTTCGAACCGAAGTAGGCCACCACATCGATGTCCTCCATCGCCAGTCCGGCCCGTTCAACTGCGATCCGCCCGGCTTCGGCCGACATGGTGGACACATGGTCGTCCGGACCAGCGATGTGCTTGCCCTTCAACCCGAATCGGTCCTCGATGACGTCCTCCGGGATCCCGGAGGCTTCCGAGATCTCGGAAGCCGGCATCCACCGTTCCGGCATCCAACTTCCAACACTTGCGATCCCTGCCTTCACTGGCTCCTCCTGGCGCGGATGCCGAACAATCTTCGAAGTCGGTCGAGTCCCTGGCGTCGATTCACCGTCCGTGCTCGCCATGTCCCGACGATGCCGTAGGGAAGGAACAGGACGATTGCGATGTACGAGGCCCCGACGAGCACGGGTGCCGTTCCTCCGAACCATCGCTCCAGGTAGTACTCAAGGAGGCGGAACACGGCCGCACCGACGATCGCACCGGTCAGTGTCCCGACACCACCGATGAGGATCATGAGAAGTGCAGCCACGGTCCAACCGAGCCCAGCCACCTGGGGCGTCACGATGGGTTGCTGGACGGTCCAGAGGAACCCGGCGACACCGGCGGTGAGGGAGGAGACGACGAGGGCGAACAGCTTGAACCAGAACGTGTTGTAGCCGAGGCTCAACGCCCGTTCCTCGTTCTCTCGGTTCGCAAGCAGGACGGCGCCGGTAGGAGCGCGCACGATGGCGCGGTAGATCAGGTAGGCGATCGTGAGCGCTGCGAGCGTGATCAGGTATACGCGGAATCGGTGGACGTTCGTGTCGATCCACTCCGGGACGGGGGCACCTTGGAGGCCGACATCTGCGCCTGTGTACTTTGCGAGCTCCGATGACTGCACCACGATGAAGAACACGGACGACAGGCCGAGGGTCACGAGGGCAAAGGCAATCCCCTTCACCCGAGGTAGCACCAGCCCGAACAGGAGAGCGTTCACCACGGCTGCGACGAGCACACCGATGAACGTGACCCAAAACGGCCAGCCGAAGGACTTGAGCATGATCCCCGAGGCATAGGCACCGACGGCGAAGAACATCGCGTGACCGAAGGACAAGAGACCCGTGACACCGAGGACGAGGTCATAGCTCAGCGCATACAGCGCCAGGATGAAGACCTCGATCGCCAAGCCCTGGAGGAACTTCGCGTTGCCGGCCTCACCCGCGAGGACCGCCGCAGGAGACTGCCCAGAGAGCAGTCCCACGATGAACGGGAACGCCACCGCAGCGATGAGGGCGACGGCAACGAGGCGATACCTGGACCACAGCGATGCACGAGTGGGTGCGAACGACGTCATGCTCATTCCTCCCTCCCGTACAAGCCTTCAGGTACCACGAGGAGTACGACGATCATCAACAAGATCACGGAGACCGGGACCAGCGAGGGTGATGGCTGGAACGGCTGATCCGACCATGGCAGCGGGATTCCGGTGGACCCTGCCTTGATGACGAACTGTTGCAGCAATCCGACGAGCACGGCACCAGCTGCAGCGCCGGGGAAGGAGGTGAGGCCACCCACCGCCATTGCGATCAGTGCCAGGAGCAGCACCCGCGATCCCATCTCCGGTGAGAGGCCGAGTGCCGGACCGGCGATGACCCCGCCGAACGCAGCGAGACCGACGCCCAATGCGAAGACCATGGTGAAGACCCGCCGTACGTTCACACCGAGGGCTTCGACCATCTCACGGTCTTGGACTCCAGCTCGGATGATCATCCCGATCCGTGTGCGCTTGATGAGGAGTGTGATGATCACGAGCACGATCACCCCGACCGTGATGATGAACACCTCGTTGTACATCCGCACGCGGGTGTCGAGGAACTTCACGGTCGAGCAGCCACTGAACAGACCACCCAACCCTTCGCCGGGGCATCCGTCTCCGGTGCCAGCGAAGAGGGCCGGCTTGGGCATGGAGAACTCGGGCCGTCCCCAGACCTCACGGACGAGCTCGATCACGATGAACCCGAGACCTAGTGTCATCATGAGCTGGTAGATCGGGCGATCGTAGAGTGGCCGGATGAGGGCGATCTCGATGAGTGCGCCGAGGGCGAACCCACCGGCGAGGGCGACGACGAGGGCAAGGAAGAACCGGTAGGTCGTCGAGATCGAATACAGCCAGTCGGTCATCGGATCACCGAACGCCAGAAGGACGACGACCGCCCCTACTGCCGCGGCGATGGGGATCAGGTTCCGGGCGTTGGTCGGTTCCGGTACCCGGGTCCGGTACCGAACCACTGCGAAGCCCGCCACGATCGCAAGGACGCCGAGGATCAGGACGACGATCGCAACCACGGCCGATCCGGTCCATGCGGCGGGTTCCGGGACGGTCTGGACGCCTTGCTGGAGGGCGATGGAGTCCGATGTGGGTGTCTTGTCGAACTGCTCGAGGTCCCAGATGGACAGGGGAAAGCGTCGGAACGCCCATACGGCCCCGAGGAACCCGATGACGCCGAGTACCACACCGACAACACGGGACGCTCCGACCGACAGCGACAACCGCCCGGCGATCGGAGCGAGGAACGGCGCGCAGAAGGCCACGGCGAGCGCAAGGGCCACCGGGAGTGCCATGTCCATGAACGTGTCGGGGCGTACGTACACCGTCCAACCGACGTAGGCGCCGAGCATGAACAACTCGCCGTGTGCCAGGTTGAGGACGTCCATCAACCCGAAGATGAGGCTCAGACCCGATGCGACGAGGAACGTGATCGCTCCGACGGCGAGGCCACGCAGGACGGTGATCACCCAGTCGCCCGTGTCCATCGTGAACAATCCGGACAAGAAGATGAACGCCAGTGCCGCGATGATCGCCGCACGCCCCCGATTCTGTTTCAGTGCATTCGAGATCCGCCTGCTGACTGTCGGTCGTGTGGTCGTGGTCATGCGGCCCCCAGAAAGCGCATGATGGTTTCGTCGTCATCGACGAGATCGGCCATGGCTCCAGCGTGGACGGACTTCCCCTCTTCGATGATCACGTAGGTGGAAGCGAGGCGGCTTGCGACGATGAAGTTCTGTTCAACGAGCAGGACCGTCGTGTCGGAACTCAGCTCTTTGATCGCCTCCATCATCTGCTGGATGAGGATCGGAGCCAGGCCTTCGCTCGGCTCGTCGATGAGGAGCAGGTCGTTGTCGGGGACCAGTGCGCGCCCGACGGCGAGCATCTGCTGCTGTCCCCCGGAGAGTTTCGTACCGGGCAGTTCGATCAGGCGAGCGAGATCGGGGAACAGGCTGAGGATCATGTCCTTCCGCTTGGCGTAGTCGCCCTTCTCGCGTTCGGCGATGCGGAGGTTCTCCTCGACGGTGAGGTCTCGGAAGATGGCTCGGTGCTCCGGCACGTACCCGATACCGCCTGCTGCGATTTCGTACGGTCGTCGGTTGGTGAGTGACTGTCCGCGGAACTCGATCGTCCCGGAGGCCGCCGGCGTGAGCCCGAGGATCGTCTTGAGCGTCGTCGTCTTCCCTGCTCCGTTCCTTCCAAGCAGGGCGACGATCTCGCCCTCACCGACGGCGAGATCGACGCCTTCGAGGATGTGATATTGGTCGATGAAGGTGTTCACCTCGCTCAGTGACAGGAGTGCCATCAGGAGTCCTCCTCGTCGTACAGCGTGCCGAGGTATGCCTCCTGGACCCGTTCATCGTCTGCGATCTCGCCAGGGGTGCCCTCGGCGAGCACTTGTCCTTGGTGCATCACGGTGATGCGGTCCGACACCGACATGACGACGTTCATGTTGTGCTCGACGAGCACGATGGTCTTCGATCCCTGTGACCGAATCGATGCAATGAGTTCCATCAGTTCTGGGACCTGGTTCGATGCCATCCCGGCCGTCGGCTCATCGAGGAGCAGGACGTCGGGGTCCGGAGCGAGGATCATGCCGAGTTCGAGTTTGCGCTGGTCGCCGTGCGGGAGTTGACCCGCGGGGCGCGCAGCGTCGTCGGTGAGTCCCACGATCTCAAGGACTTCAGACGTGCGCTGAAGGACATCGGGGAACTTGGTGACCGGGGTGAGGAAGCGGAAGTTGTCGCGACCGGTCGCCTGGACCGCGAGCCGGACGTTTTCGAACACCGACAGCGTCGGGAAGAGGTTGGTGATCTGGTAGGACCGACCGATGCCCCGGTGGATCGTGCGGTAGACCGGCAGTGAGGTGATGTCCTCGCCACGGAAGAAGACAGAACCCGACGTAGGAGCGAGGGTGCCGGACAGAAGGTTGAAGAAGGTCGTCTTGCCTGCCCCGTTCGGTCCGATGATCGAATGGAGTGAGTGCTCGGCGACCTGTACCGAGACGTCGTCGACAGCGACAAGCGCGCCGAACTCCCGGCGGAGGTGTTTGGTTTCGAGGAACGCGGTACTCATGGTGCTCCGGAGAGAGGGAGAGGGGGTCGGCGGGTGCCGACCCCCTCACTCGTTCTCGTTCAGCCGCTGAGGCTTCCGATGGGAAGGTCTCCACAGCGATCCAGGTACTCGCCCTCAAGCAAGCACGGAACCTCGGGTCGGTTCGTCGTCACCGAGTCGAAGTACTTGAACTCCGGGTCGTCGACATTGGTCAACGTCACCACGTACATGTCCTGGATGGCGACATGGTCCTCGGCCCGGATCTCGATGAGACCCTTCGGACCGTCGAACGACATGCCTTCCATGGCATCGCGTAGGGCGTCGGCCGACGCATCTCCACCGGTCAGCTTCAGGGCCTCGACGACCATGATGGCGGCGTTCATGCCGTCAGCGTCGAACAGATCGGGGAAGGTGCCCTGTTCTGCGACCTTCTCGATCAGCCAGTCGTTGACCGCATTGTCCGGCTGGGTGTAGTGGTACAGGATCGTCGACGTCGTGCCGATCGCGTTCGCAAAGAACGTCGGCATCACGATGTTGTCGACGAACGGGCTCGCAAGCACCATTTCCTCGGTGACTCCGAGGTCCTGCGCTGCCTGGAGCATCGTTGCGAATCCACCACCGGCCCAGGTCACGAGCCAAGCCTCAGCGCCTGAGTCGAGGATCTGCTCCATGTAGGGCGTGAAGTCGGTGGTGTCTGCCGGAGCGAAGATGTCGTCAGCGACGAACTCGCCTCCGTACAGGGTGCACGCATCTCGATACGCCGCAGCGCCGCCATACCCGAACGAGTAGTCAGGTGCGATCTGGACGAACGTCGAGTACTGCGTGGGCAGGTACTCACAGATGGACACACCGTCCTGATAGTTGTTGCGGCTCACCCTGAACGAGTTCGGGTTGAACGTCACCCCGGTGAGGTCGTTCGCCGCCGCAGGAGCTGCGATATGGATCACGTCGTTCTCCAGCGCGAGCGTCTGGATACCAGCCGTCACACCGGACGAAACGGAACCGACGAGGATGTCGACATCGTCGACCTCGATCAGCTCCCGAGCCACCGCTACTGACGTCTCAGCGTTCGACTGATCGTCGCGGTAGAGGACCTGGATCTCGCAGTCGTCCAGGAAGTACGAGTCGCCGTCTGCTGCCGCTCCGGTTGCGTACTCCATACCGAGCGGGAACGCCCGCATGATGTGTGCACCGTAGATGGCGAGGGCGCCCGTCTGGTCGGTGATGACGCCGACCTTGACCGGCTCATCGCATGAAACGCCTCCTGCCGCGGCAGTGGTGGTCGTTTCTCCGTCCCCACCGCCCGCAGTTGTCGTAGTCTCTTGTTGGGTTGTGCTGGTGGTGGTGCTCTCCTCAGAACCACCGTCGCTACTACATGCAGCAGCGACGAGAGCGAGTACCATCGCCAGCGCCCAAACGCGTGTAAGACGCGTTCTCATCGTGTCTCCTTCTTCGTGTTGTCGTTTGCTTGTTCGAGGTGGGCGTGGAACACGCCGCGGAAAGCTTCGGGGTCGTCGAGGTACGGGACATGGCCTGCGTTCTCGAGCACCACTTCTTCGTGGCTGCCACCGGCATCGGTGTAGTCCGCGAGCCACGCACGTGTCTGGGACACCATCGGTTGGGGTGGATACGCATCGGTGCCTGGATAGCCCGGGAGTACCCCAGTCGGACCCCAGGTCCCGGGATCGAGCGGTCCGACGTCGGTGATGATCTGCGACTGGGCACCTCGGATCCACACGACGTGCGGCTTCGACGGTGCCGCAAGGGCGAGTTGGTGCGCACGGATGTATTTCGGGGATAGCCCATTGTTCGGGCCGAACACGCCGGGGGCGGCGAACGGCCAGTTCGCAGACGGGGCAGCGTCGCCGGGGTAGTCCTGTTCGCCGAGGTGGATCGACAGCATCGAAGCGACGTAGGCATCCTCGTTGGTATCGATGTGACCCGGCTTCACGATGACGGACCGGAACACGTTCCGTGGGCTGAAGGGGCTCTCGTCGCTGTCGTCGCCGTCCATCAGACGCTTGGCGAGCTCCGGGTTGACGAGACCGGCCCCGGAACCGGCGTAATCGTCGGTGGTCGCACTCCCCACGGAGTCCTTCGTCGCTCCGTATCCATACGGGGACCCAGGATCGACCTGGATAGCGACCGAGATCCGATGGCCGTGATCGGCGATCATGCGCCACACGACGTTGCCACCGAGGGAGCTCCCGACGACGATGGCTTTGTCGTAGCCGAGTGTGTCGAGGAGCGCGGCTGCGTCGTCGCTCAGGTCACCCATGCCACGGGTTGCATCGATCGGGGAGTTCCTGCATCGTGGTCTCCCACCAGGTCGCCGACGACAGGTTCCCATGGAGGAACAAGACGGGTGTCCCGCCCGGATCGCCCGCAAACAGGACACGGGTCGTGAGCCGGTCCGTCGTGATGATTCGTGCTTCGATGCCGGGCAGGGTGGGTACGGTCATGTCTGACTTCCTTGGTACATGAGCCCGCGGGAGATGAATCCGATCAGGTGCTCGAACTGTTCGTCGGTGGGCCGCCCGCCCCCGTGAATCGCATACTTCCATCCGATGAACTCGGCAGACCCCATGAGGAAGTCGACAGCGATCTCGGGATCGAGGTCCTCACTGAGCTGTCCGTTCTCTATGGCGGTTTCGATCCCTCGTCGATACGCGGCGCCCAGTGTCTCGTAGTGCCACGCATACGAATCGGGGTCGACGAACTCCGCCTCACGCATGATCTGGTACAGGGCCCGGTGCTCGTGGATCACGTCGAAGAAGGCGCGTAGACCGAGTCGTTCCATCTCGAGACGGTCATCGACTCCGGAGAGGGAGGTCGCGATCTTGCGGCGGAGCGTGCTGTTGAGGTGATGCACCAACTCCGTGAAAACCGCCTTCTTGTCCGGGAAGTAGACGTAGAACGTTCCCTGTGCGACCCCCGCCCGACGGGTGATCTCGCTGACGGCTGCGCCGTCGTAGCCGCTCTCACCGAACACTGCTTCTGCGGCGTCGAGAATCGATTGGCGTGTGGCGAGACCGCGTTTCGTCACGGGTTTCGACACTCGCTTCGTCTCTGTCATGAACATCCCGTTTCGAGAAAGTGAAACCTGACTCAGGTGTCAACTTACCGAGCAGCCCGATCGGGTGTCAAGTGGTTTCGTGGAGTGGTGTCGCCGCTCGGGGATTGCGGGTACGCTCCACGGATGCTTCTTCGTGTCATCACCGCATGCGTGCTCGTCCTCGTAGTGAGTGCCTGTTCTTCTGCCGCGACCGACGAGGCCCCCTCGGATGATCTGGTCGTTCAGGAAGGCGACTCCGTCGAGGTGCACTACGTGCTCACGCTCGAAGATGGCTCTGTTGAGGATTCCTCACGCGACACCGGAGTGCCGTTGTCATTCGTCGTCGGGTCCGGACGCGTGATCGCAGGGTTCGACGAAGCGGTACGTGGACTCACGGTCGGGTCCGTCGTCGACGTCGAGATCGCCCCTGAGGACGCCTACGGCCTGCGTGACGAATCCGCGGTTGCCGAGGTCGAGATCACGGAGAGCCAACAGGATGTCGCCGTCGGTGACACCGTGTGGCTCACGGATGGCAGGGAGGTGGTCGTGATCGAGATCGCCGATGATGTGGCGACCGTCGACCTCAACCACCCCCTTGCCGGTGAGACGCTGTTCTTCGAGATCGAACTGGTCTCGATCACTCGCGGCTAGCGGTTTGGTCGGCCGTCGACCGGTCCGTCGTCCCGTCCCAGATGGCCCGGAACTCGGGGGAGGTCGCACGTAGGTCGTCGACTGTTCCCGTCGCGACGATTCGGCCGCCGTCCATCACCACCACGCGGTCTGCCCTGCGCATCGCGGTTTGACGATGCGACACCACCAGCGTTGCGACGTTCTCGCGTGCCTCGAACAGACGTCGCCAAAGCGTCTGCTCGGTCTCGACATCCAATGCACTCGAGATGTCATCGAGGACCAGGAGCTGTGGTCGGCGCGTGAGCATGCGAGCCGATGCAGACCGTTGGACCTG
>JAUIIM010000163.1 GCA_030431785.1 Acidimicrobiia bacterium
CCGGCGTTGGAGCCACAACGGTGTGCGTGTTCCCGGTCGGCGGCGGGGGAGGAGGAGGGCGCGTGCGGCCGATTCGCGGAACCGGCTCGCATAGAGCGCAGAGTCCGCGACCTCGTCCACGACCCGACGTTCGACATCGGCAGGGTCGAGGAGCACCAGATCAGGATCGGGTGGATCGTCAGCGTCGGGGAACCGGAACATGATCCCGTCGTCGGACCAGATGGAATCCACACGGCCACCCGTCACCGATCGGAGGATGCCGCGAGCGGCAAGCGCCCATGGTGCATGTACCCGGGACCCGAACGGGGTGAGGACGACCAGTCGCCAGTCTCCGATGTCGTCACGGAATCGTTGGAGGACGATCGTCTTGTCGGTCGGGACGGTCCCGGTTGCATCGAGTTCGTCGTGGATGAATCGAGAGAGGTTCTGGGCTGCCCAGTCGTCGAGTCGGTAGCGTTCCGAGAGATGCGCCTCGGCTGCTGCCGGTTCCAGTGCCGCGACCTCCCGGGTGAACGCACCGATGGCCCTGCCCAGTGCCAGCGGACGTCCGGGTCCGTCTCCGTGCCAGAACGGCATCGAGGCGGCGGCAGCACCGGGGGCCGGTGAGACGATGACACGGTCGTGGGTGATCTCGTCGATCCGCCAGCTCGTCGATCCGAGGATGAACGTGTCTCCCGGCCTCGATTCGTAGACCATCTCTTCATCGAGCTCGCCGACACGTCCCCCTTCCGGGAGGTTCACCGTGTACAACCCTCGGTCAGGGATCGTGCCAGCGTTGATCGTCGCGAGTAGCTTCGCATTCGGACGCGCAGCGACCATCCCTGCGGTGCGGTCCCATGTGATGCGCGGTCGGAGTTCAGCGAAGTCGTCGGACGGGAAGCGTCCAGCGAGCATGTCGAGCACGCCGTCGAACGCCGTCCGTGACAATTCGCGGTACGGCATGGCGCCCGCGACGAGGCTGAACGCATCCTCGACGTCGAAGTCGTCGACGGCAGCCATCGAGACGAGATGCTGGGCGAGGACGTCCAGTGGGTTCTGGGGTACTGCCGTCGGTTCGATCCCACCCGAGTACATCTCGTCGACGACGACCGCCGCTTCGAGCAGGTCGCCGCGATGCTTCGGGAACACACGGGCGACCGATGGGGCACCGACCTGGTGTCCCGCACGTCCGACTCGTTGGAGTCCTGAGGCAACGGAACCCGGCGACTCGACCAGCACGACGAGGTCGACCGCAGCCATGTCGATGCCGAGTTCGAGTGTCGACGTGGCGACGACGCCTCGGAGCGTGCCCGACTTGAGACGATCCTCGATCTCCACGCGTTTGTCGCGGGACACGCTTCCGTGGTGGGCCTGCACGACTTCGGAGCCGGCGAGTCGATTGATCTCTGCGGCGGTCCGCTCTGCCAGGGTCCGGGAGTTCACGAAGAAGATGACGGATCGGTGGTGATCGAGGAGCTCGACCAGACGTGGATACATGGCGGGCCACACCGAGCGGGTGGGCTTCTCGTCGCTCGGTGGGGCATCGATTTCGGGGCGCGTGAGGTCCGAGACCGGGACGAGGATCTCGATGTCGAGTTCCTTGTCCGACGGTGCGTCGACGATGTGTACCGGGCGTGGCGACCATCCGTCTTCCGCTCGCTTCCCTCCGCCGAGGAAGGCGGCGATCGTCTCGAGCGGCTTCTGTGTCGCCGACAGGCCGATTCTCTGCGGCTCGCTCACCGTCAGCGCCGCCAGACGTTCCAGGCTCAGGGCGAGATGGGTCCCGCGTTTCGTTCCTGCGACGGCATGGACCTCGTCGACGATGACCGTCTCGACATGGGCGAGGAACTCCGCGGCACGGGAGGTGAGCATGAGGAACAGGCTCTCCGGTGTCGTGATGAGGATGTCAGGCGGATGACGCAGCATCGCCTGTCGTTCCGACTGCGGAGTGTCACCGGTTCGCATGGCAACGGAGATCTCGAGTGGGTCATCGCCGTCCACCCGTCGCTGTGCACTGATCCCAGCGATGGGGGCGCGTAGGTTGCGATCGACGTCGTATGCCAACGCCTTCATCGGGGAGATGTACAGCACCCGACACCGTTCACGGTCGGGCGGCATGGGGGCA
>JAUIIM010000060.1 GCA_030431785.1 Acidimicrobiia bacterium
CTCGTGGAGTCGATCGATCAGGCCCAGTCCGCGGGTGCCGGTCTGAGGAAGATCCTCGGCGTCATCGACACACCGGTGTCGATGCAACGCCCGATCGACGGTGCGGTACTCGAACGAGGGGACCTCTCGGTCGAATTCTCCGACGTCACCTTCGGATACCCGGGTGCGGCGCCACTCCTCATGAACCTCGACGTTCGGATCGATGCGGGCGAACGAGTCGCGGTCGTGGGACAGACGGGTTCGGGGAAGACGACGTTCGCCAAGCTGGCCACACGGTTGCTCGACCCTGACAGCGGGACGGTGTCGATCGGAGGGCACGCCCTCAGCAGCGTCGAACCATCCTCGTTGCGGTCGACGGTCGCCTACGTGCCTCAGGAAGGCTTCCTGTTCGAAGGATCCGTCGCCGACAACATCCGGTACGGCAAACCCGGTGTCTCCGATGCGACGGTACGGGCGGCGTTCGCCGACCTCAACCTCCTCGATTGGGTCGACGCCCTTCCCGACGGCATCCATACGGACGTCGGGGAGCAGGGTTCGAACTTGTCGGCAGGTGAGCGTCAGCTCGTCGCATTGGTTCGGGCGTGGATCGCCAATCCGTCGGTGCTCGTTCTCGACGAAGCGACATCGGCGGTCGACCCTGCCTTGGAGGTGCGCATCCGGAATGCAATCGAGCAGCTCACGGCTGGTCGTACATCGCTGACGATCGCCCACCGCCTTTCCACGGCCGAAGCTTCCGACCGGGTGCTCGTCTTCGATCAGGGCGTCCTCGTCCAGGATGGCAACCACTCCGAACTCGTCGCCGACGCGGACGGCGTCTATGCGGCCCTCCACCGCGACTGGGAGGGCGTGACCCGCTGAGCGTCAGCCTGCGGCTGACGCCCGACAAAGGGACGAAGGGACAAAGGGATAAAGGGCGAAGGGGCGAAGGGGGAAGGGACAAAGGGCGAGCTACCCGGTCGTTCGTCTTTCGTCCTTTGTTCTTTCGTCGGAGCCGCAGGCTCCCTAAACGCAACGAAGCCCCCGAGAGGAAGGGGGGCTTCGTCGAATAGGTTGGTGGGTGACTGGCTTGGTCGGTTGGATCACCTTGTTCATGGGAACAATTTGCCTCGCCGGCCTCCCACCTACCTATCAGTATCGGCTTCTCGTCGGCGCACTGAAGGAATCCGACTGGGTCGCCCGAACCAAAAGCCCGTCAACGCCGTCCATTGGCCTCCGCGCGCATATGGCCAACCGGGAACGACAGAGCGCTTCTGTGTGGCCCGACACGGGTCACCCCTTCCCCGTCACCGAGCGCCACTGCGCGACGCACCATCGACGACCTCGACCTGACAAGCCATGTCAAACGAATCGTCGACGTAGCACCGCCACTCAGCGAACAGCAGAGCGAACGGCTCGACACCCTGCTGCGTGCTACACGAGTAGCAGCGAACAATGAGTGACACCCCAGACGCAGACGGGGCACACTCCCTCAAGAACACCGGACTCGGTGACCCACTCCCTGTCGTTCCTCGATCGAAACGAGTCACAGTCTCAGGGCATCACGGACGCGGAGAACGCCTCGGCCGACTGCTACTCGTGTAGCAGTCGTCGTCGTTGGTATTGTCGTCTGCATGTTGTTGATCGGAGCTGACGGTGTCACCACCGCTGCGTGGGTGCAAGCCATTGCGACGGTAGTTCTTGTGCTGGTAACGGTCGTGTACACCCTGCGAACCCACGGAATGGCGAAAGCAGCGAAGAAGCAGTCCGAGTCTGCTCTTCGCGCAGCACAAGCTTCTGAGCAAGCGGCACTCTCGGCGGAGCATGGACTGATACTGAAGTCGATGCCGATTCTGTTCGGGCATCGGGTGCGCAACACTCGTGCGAGCGATGTTGCTGCGAGCGTCATCTTGTTCGGATTCGGGCAACCCGCCTTCGCCGTAATGGTGACCGTCACGCAGGAGAACAACCATGATGGCGAGTTGGGTCCGGTTGACCATGTCATGCCGAACCCGGACGGAGAGCAGTACAAGCTACTTCAGTCGCCGGATTTCTCGCTGATCGATGAGCAGCCGTACACCGTCGAGGTCAGTTACTACGACGCGTTTGGCATCGGGTATCGCACCCAACGCCGCTCGATGGTCGGGGGACAGTCGCTGTCGAACATTGAGCGCAAGGTTCCCGACAGCAACGGCGATCTCCCTCGCGAGTGGCAGTCACTCGTCAAGACCTTCTGAGACGAGTCGACGACAGGTTTCAGCAAGCGAGCCACTCGGTCGATAGAATCTGGCGTAAGGGTCTGACCGGGCTCCTAACAGTGCTCGCCATTCTCGGGTTCGCGATGGACGTTCCAAGTTTCGTCGTGACAATCCTTGAGATCGTTGGACTCCTGTAGACGGTGTGAGAGGACTCGACGAGAGTTCTCTCACACCGCGTAGGTGTTCACCGTCGGTGGGCACTACATATTTAGCGGTCACTCCGTTCGTGGCCGGTCTCTTGGTCCTGCACCAACGGTGCACAGGGTGGCGTATTCTCTCGACGAATGCTCCGGGTCGATTCCATCTCCAAACGCTACGGCGACGTCGTCGCGCTGGACCGCGCATCGTTTGAAGTCGACAAGGGTCGCATCGTCGGGTTCCTCGGTCGCAATGGTGCCGGGAAGACCACCACGATGCGCAGCATCTTCGGTCTCGTGCAGCCCGACAGCGGTCGTATCACGTACGAAGGTGCGGAGATCACCCACGCCGTCCGTCAACGGTTCGGGTACATGCCGGAGGAGCGCGGTCTGTATCCAAAGATGAAGGTGAAGGAGCAGCTCGTTCACTTCGGGCGTCTCTCCGGCATGACCTCTGATGCCGCTGGTGCAGCAGCCGATCGCTGGCTCGATCACCTCGGTCTTGGTGACCGTGGCGATGCAAAGGTGGAGGATCTGTCCCATGGAAATCAACAGCGTGTTCAGCTCGCGGTTGCGATCGTGCACGACCCCGAGGTACTGATCCTCGACGAACCATTCGCCGGTCTCGACCCGATCGGCGTCGAGTCCCTGTCCGAGGTCTTGCTGGACTTCAAGCTCGCTGGGGCCGCGATCCTGTTCTCGTCCCATCAGCTCGAACTCGTCGAGGACCTGTGTGACGACATCGCGATCGTTCACCGTGGTCATGTCGAGGTGACAGGAGACCTCGCTCGGTTGAAGGCAGCGGCCGACTACCGCCGCCTCGTCATCGAGATCGACGGTTCCTCCTGGATCCCGGAGTCGGTTGCGGAGCGAACCGTCGAGGTCGGGAACTCGGTCCACGCGATCGTGCCAGCATCGGCCTCGGTAGACGACCTCCTCGCGTTGGCACGCGACAAGGGTCGGATCACTCGCTTCGCATATGAGACTCCGGGGCTCACGGACATCTTCAGGGAAGCGGTGTCGGATGAGTAGCCGACGCAAACAGGTGCGGATCATCGCGTTGCGAGAGATCCTCGAGCGCGGTCGTTCGAAAGTCTTCCGGATCTCGATGGTGGTGATGGTGCTGCTCATCGTCGGCGGGATCGTCGCATTCAGCGTGTTCGCCGGGCAGGGTTCGGACCCAATCACGATCGGCATCAGCGGCGAGACCCCGCCTTCCCTGAGCGACGAACTGGTCGCGGCCGGCGAAGTGGCCGACCAGGACGTCGAGGTCGTCTCGTTGGCAGAAGCTGACGTCGAATCGGAACTCGAGAGCGGCGTCGTCGATGTCGTAGTCGTCGATGGGATGACTGTCGTGACGCAGGGCGGGGCATCGTCCACGGTCGAGTTCATCACGTCGGCCGCGATCCGCGCCGCTGCCATCCGGGAGCTGGTCGCCACCGGCGAGGTGTCCGCAGAAGACGTCGAGACAATCGTCAACCCGGTGACGGTCGTCTATGAACAGGTGGAGGAGGGAGATCCCGCCGAGGACGCCAAGGCCGTGGTGTCTTGGATCGCAGCGATCCTGCTGTTCACCACGATCCTGATGTTCGGCCAGTTCGTGGCGATGGGGATCGTCGAAGAGAAGCAAAATCGTGTCGTCGAAGTCGTGATCTCGCGGGTCGAGACCTCGTCGCTCTTGATCGGCAAGGTGCTCGGCATCGGTGCGTTGGGTTTGGCGCAGGTCGGGGTGTTCGTCCTCGCTGGTGTCGTCACCTTGCTCGTCGTCCCGACTGCCGACCTTCCGGACATCGACATCACAGCCATCGGTATCCCGGCATTGCTCTGGGTGCTCGTTTGGTTCATCCTCGGGTATCTGTTGTACAGCTTCCTCTACGCGGGGCTCGGTGCGACCGTGTCGCGCCAAGAAGAACTCCAAGGTGTCGCATACATCCCCGCAATGTTGCTCATGCCCGCGTACTTCCTCACCTCCGTGTTGGTCGGTTCCGAGATCGGGACGCTCGGGCGGGTTGCGTCGTTGGTTCCGTTCTGGTCGCCGATCGTCATGCCTCTGCGGATCACGAAGGGTGATGCAGCGGTGTGGGAGATCGTCCTCTCGTTGGTGTTGATCATCGCGACGACCGTTGCGATCGTCGCCCTCGCCACGCGTGTGTACCGGGGCGCAGCGCTGCGCACCGGTGGAAAGGTCAAGCTCTCGGAGGCGATCAGGTCTGCTGACGCCTAGGTGCCCGATCCCGTTGACTCTGGGAACCGTGTTTCGATTCCCGGAATCGGCGGCGGTCGAAGGAACTCCACGTCCGTGGGCAGGGGAGCTCCTACGCGTTCGAGCGCGACCCACCACGAGGGGGATGCCCCGAGTGCCCACCGCAACGTGCGGATCAGTCGGGTCCCGACAGCCACGCGCGGTGCCGATGCACTCACGCCGGTGATGGTGCGTAGTCGGGGCGGAATCGTCGTCACGGCGGTGGCGAACAAGGCTCGATATCCGATCGATGCGAGGCCGGGAAGTGGGGGATCGGTGAGGAACGCCATCGCTTCCCTCAGGGCGTCCGTTCGTTCGAGCGCCGGATGTGTCGCGACCCAGTTGTGGAGTTCGCGAGCGGTCTTGGGAAGATCGTCAGCTCCGAGCATCCGCCCGAGGTTCGCCTGTTCCCCCACGAAGCTGTCTGCTGCTTCTCTCGGCAGCGGCTCCGGACCGTACTGCTGGTAGGCCTCGAGGAACGAGTCGACCAGGACGTTGTGGACCCACGATGCAAAGGCTGGTGCATCGGCCGAGTAGGGGAGCCCGCGTTCCGATGTTCCTTCAACCGGCACGTGGGCACGACGGACCGCGGTGAGGGCTGCCCGAACCTCCGGCATCGCCCCGTACGAGGTCGCCGTGACGTACGACGTCGTTCTGCTGAGACGTCCCAGCGGATCCTCCTGGTATGCCGAGTGATCGTGGACACCGGCAACCACCTCGGGGTGAGCGGTTTGGACGATGAGTGCACGGATACCACCGAGCATCGCCGTCACGTCGCTCATGACGCGCCATGTCACTGATCCGGGTCCGAACAGACCAGGGTCCCCGGGATAGGCGAACGACTCGGCAAGCGGATAGTCGGCATACGCAAACAGCCCGACCGTGGCATTCGCGACACGATCCCGAACCGACTCGACAGCGTTCCCGACCATGGGGCAGAGGATACGGAGGCGCGGAAGGCGCGTTGGCGCACTGGCGCGCCGGCGTTGCGCCGGCTCCTGGCTCCTTGCTTCTGATCGATGATCCATCATCGATGATCCAGCACCCGAGGCATTGAGGCGTGTTGGCGTGGACGCGTTATGCCCGCTGCTGGCTCCTGGCTCCTGGCTCCTTGCTTCTTGCTTCGGATCCATGATCCATCATCGATGATCGGACTCGGTGTTCGGTGGGTGCTGCGGCGGCTCCTGAATCCCTGCCCATCGCTAGGGTCGCTCCGATGCGCAACAAGGTCATTCTCGCGGTCCTCACCGCCTCGCTGGGATGGGGGCTCGCGGGGGTCGGTACCCGTTTCGCGTATGAATCCGGGGCGACAACGCTCACGGTGCTGTCGATCCGGTCGTCCGTCGCAACGATCGCACTTGCCCTCTTCGTCATCGCATTCCGACCCAATCCGAGTTGGGCAGCTTGGCGTGACGGCTCACTGATCGGCGTGCTGCGTGTGGGCCTGAATCCGATGCTGTTCATGGCATCTCTCAACTACATCTCTGCCGGGGTGGAAGGACTGGTCATCACCTTGATCCCCGCCACCACAGCCGTGCTTGCCTCGTTGACCATCAAGGAGAAGGTGACCGGTCGTCAGATCCTCGGACTCCTGATCGGTCTTGTCGGGACGATGGTGATCGGTCTTGCGGGTGATTCCGGGCTCGGTGCAGAGGGCAACATCGTCGCGGGATTCGCGCTGGCCGGTGCCGGAGTGATCGTCGGATCGCTCTCCGGAATCCTGCAACGTCATCTCGCCCCACGCCACGACACCGTTTCGCTGGCGTTCCCGATGTTCCTGTCCGGCACCATCGCTGCCCTGCTCGCCGGTCTCTTCGTCGGGTTCGACGATGTGGCTTCGTATGAAACGAGTTTGTGGGTACTCCTCGTGTTCCTCGGCCTGGGTTCCACCCTGCTGCCGTTCGGGCTTACGCTGTTTGCGTCCAAGCACGCACCGGCCACGATCGTCTCCATGACGGCGTACATCGCTCCGTTGGTCGCCGTCGTCGGCGGCGCTGTCCTCCTCGACGAGCAGATCACGGCGCCGATCGTGATCGGCGCGGGTCTTGCGATCGTCGGTACGGCGCTCGTCGGCCGCGAACGCCGCACAACGACCTGAGCACTTCGTGCCCCAGTCGCAAGTAGCAAGTCGCAAGTAGCAAGTAGCAAGTCGCAAGTAGCAGGTAGCAGGTAGCAGGTAGCAAGTAGCAGGTAGCAGGTAGCAAGTAGCAAGTAGCCGGCAGCGATAACTGAGCACTCGGTACTCGATCCTGGATCGTCGGACTCTCGGATCTTCGGATTGTCAGACTGTCGGTAGGGACTCACGACCTCCCGACACCCCTTCGTCCCTTCGTCCGTTTCTCCCTTCGTCCCTTTGTCCCTTCGTCCCTTAGTCCCCTAGTCCCTTCGTCCCTTCGTCCTTTCTCCCTTCGTCCCTTTGTCCCCTTCGTCCGTTTGTCCCTTCGTCCCTTCGTCCCTTTGTCCCTTCGTGCTGCTCCGACACCGTATGTCTCGCTCGCCCTACACTCCTAGGCGGTGTCAGAGTGCAGGGTCATCGTGGATCCGCCCGGCACCATCGATAGGAGAATCTCATCGCAGGTAAAGACGACTATTTCAGGGCCAAAGGGGTCGTGGTCGAGACACTTCCGAACGCAACGTTTCGGGTGAAGCTCGAGACGGGTCACGAGGTCACCGCGCGCGCATCGGGGAAGATGCGCAAAGGGCGGATGATCCGCATCATCCCGGGCGATTCTGTCGAGGTCGACGTTTCCGCCTACGACCCGTCGATGGGTCGTATCGTCTGGCGTTACCGCTAGCGAAGACCCGTTCGCGGACCCAGTTTTCGCGTTCGCCACGCGGGCGCACGCCGACGTTCTGTTCACCTTGAATTCAATCGATCTCGTCGCGGAGGCAAGCCCCAGCGAGTACGGTTGACACATGGAGCTCTATGCACGTGTGAACATCCTCGACGGAATGGCGGTGCGCCTTCCGAAAGGTGACATCAGTGATGCCATCCCGCTCGATGACGACCCGGTCAACCGCGCCCTCGGCTGGGTCGACAAGGGTGCGGACCTGCTCCATATCGTCGACCTCAACGCCGCTGCGAAGCAGGAGTACACGAATAGGGGTGTCATCGCCGACATCATCGAAGTCGTGGACGTCCCGGTCCAAGTCGGTGGAGGTATCCGTTCCCAGGCCGAAGTGGAACGTGTGCTTGCGATGGGTGCTTGGCGCGTCGTCATCGGAACCCTGGCGATCATCGATCAGGTGCACTTCTGGGAACTGAACCGTTTGCACCCGCACCGCATCGTCGTCGCCCTCGACGTCAAGGACGACATGGAGATCGTCGTGAAGGGTTGGACGGAGGAGACGGGGGAATACCTGGAGGAGACGCTAATCAACCTCTCGTCGGGTGGCGCTGTTTCGTTCATGATCTCGGAGGTCGGTCGCGATGCCCTCGTCGATCCGCCCAACTTCGATGCGCTCAGCCTTGCGATCAATACGGTGGATGAGCCTGTCATCGCCGCCGGAGGCGTACGCAACCTGGCCGACGTCGAACGACTCCTCAGCCTCGGAGCCGACGGACACTCCCTCGGCGGTATCGTCGTCGGTCGGGAAGTCACGGCCGGGCGGTTCACCATGGAAGATCTCGCAGCCGTGTTGAAGCTCGCATCGTCGGGAGGGTCCGCGGGGCCATGGACCCGAGCAGAACTCGAAGCAGGTGCGGTCCGGTTTGCCGAGGCGTCAGACCTCGACGTGGGCGTCGATACACTTCGAGCGTTCATCCGTTGGATGACCACCAATACCGAACGCTGAGCCTGCGAGGGGACCCATGAAGAAACTGTTCAAAGCCCTGCTGCTTCTGTTCGTCGTCAGTCTCGTGGCGGCAGCGGTTGCGGCCTACGTGTCTCGTCAACGCCTCGCTGCGATGTCAGATGATGAGATCCGCGCCTATTTGGCCTCCAAGATCGGCGAGAAGGTCGATGAGGAGCAGCTCGTCGCCATCCAAGACGCCGTCATCTCCGGGGTACGCAAGTCCGGCACGGACACCGTCGTCGACCTTGTCGAAGAAGCAGCGGAAACCGTCGAGACGAGCGAGGACGAGTAGCCGCAGGGAGGCGCCCCAAACGCCTACACGCCTACGTGCTCACGCGCCTGCCTACGGCGTTGGTCGTGGTTCGCCGGCGATGAATCGAGCGCCGGTACCTGATTCGGCCATCCGGTCGTCCGGGTTGAAGAGCGAACACGAGCGGAGTGACAGGCATCCGCATCCGATGCAGTCGCCGAGGTCGTCCCGCAGCGCTGTCAGTTCTCGGATGCGGTGGTCGAGTTCGTCCCGCCAGCCGCTTGCCAGCCGTGACCAGTCTTCCTTCGTGGGCGTGCGTCCCTCGGGCAGCGAAGACAGGGCATCAGCGATCTGGGCGAGGGTAAGTCCGACTTCTTGAGCGGCCTTGATCACCGACACGGTGCGGATCACCGATCGTTCGAATCGGCGCTGGTTGCCTTCGGTTCTCGTCGAACTGATGAGTTCGAGGTCCTCGTAGTACCGAAGCGCGGAGGTCGCGACACCAGTGCGTTCGCTCACCTGTGAGATCGTCAGTTGTTCGCCCATTGCGTCCATCGCGTCCGTTGAAGAATGTCCTTGACTTCAACCTTACTTGAAGTTGTACGTTGGGCGCATGGCACTCACCACACACACTGCAAGCAACCATGCAACCGACCAGCTCGGGTACACAGCGCTGCCTGCGCTCCTTCGGCGGATGCGCGGTGATGAGAAGCACGACTGGGCCTCGGAGTCGACAATCGATGTGATCTGGACCCTCTACGACAGGGTGCTCCGCGTTGACCCCCTGGATCCTGAGAATCCGGATCGGGATCGGTTCTACTTGTCGAAGGGGCACGGACCGATGGCGTACTACGCCGTCCTCACTGCAAAAGGGTTCATCGATCCGGCCATGCTGGACGGCTTCGCCGGTCCCGACTCGATCCTCGGACACCACCCCGATCGGCGGCTCATCCCGGGTGTCGAGATCTCGTCGGGCTCACTCGGACAGGGCTTGGCACTGGGAATCGGGGCAACCACTGCCCTCGCGCTTTCCCGAAGTTCAGGACGCGTGTTCGTGCTGATGGGAGATGGCGAACTGGACGAAGGGTCGAATCACGAAGCGATCGCGTACGCGGCCCGGGCTGAGCTGGATGCCCTGAATGTCGTCGTCGTCGACAACGACTCTGCCACCCATGGGTGGCCCGGAGGCATCGCTCGCCGATTCGACGTCGAAGGCTGGTCCGTCGAAACCGTCGATGGCCGCGATCACCTTGCCATGGAGGCAGCCTTCACGGCAAGGCATCCAGGTCGACCGCGAGCTGTCATCGCAGAGGTCGGAGGTGTGCGATGACCATGCGTGACCGTTTCGACGAGGTCGTCGTCGATCTTCTCGACGAAGATCCCAGCGCCGTCCTCGTGCTCGCCGCCATCGCGGCGGGGCGAGTGCTCCCGGCTGCCCGCCGTCGAGGGGTCGCCGACCGCGTTGTCGACGTAGGTATCCGCGAGCAGACGCAGGTCGGGGTCGCCGGCGGTCTCGCTCTGGAAGGCTTCCGCCCGATACTGATGTCGTACGCACCGTTCGTGGTCGAGCGGCCGTTCGAGCAGATCAAGATCAGTCTCTCGCATCAGGGTGTCGACGCCATCATCGTGTCCGTCGGAGCTTCTTGGGACGCATCGACCGCGGGTCGGACGCATCAAGCACCCGAAGACGTGGCAGTCATGTCGACGCTCCCCGGCTGGTCGATCCACGTACCGGGGCATGAGGATGAGGCCGAGGCGGCTCTTCGCAGTGCCTACTTCGATGGCGGCTCCCACTACATCCGGCTGGCGAACGACACCAACCAAGCACCGGTGAGCGGCATGCCGGGACGCATTCGGACGATTCGCCGTGGTCCGAGCGAGGCCATGACCGTCCTCGCCATCGGTCCGATGCTGGATGACGTCGTCGCAGCGACAGACGAGCTCGACACCACGGTCCTGTACACGAATGTGGTGAGACCCATCGACGGGCGGACGCTCGCCGCAGCGACGCTTGGTACGGACATCGTCGTGGTCGAACCGTATCTGTCCGGCACCAGTGTGCCGGCGGTTGCTTCGGCCTTGTCGGATCGTCCGATGCGTATCCATGCGGTTGGGGTGGATGACCCGGATGTTGCGATGTACGGAACCGCCGCAGATCACCGCCGTCACCATCGCTTGGACGTACCCGGCCTGAGAGAACGATTCCTTGCTGTCGAGCGGCGCAGGACCGCCCTCAGCGCGTAGTGACCGGAAGGTGGTCACGGACGATGTTGGCAGTGAGGTCGAACCGAGCAACCCACTGTTTGCCATGTGCCGGGGTGCCGGGCGGATCGAGATGGAATACGGCGTGATGCGCAAGCTCGTGTGCGAGGGTCATCAGTGTGGTCTGCCGTCCCAGACGCAAGGCGCCGTTGATGGGCGTGGGTCCCCACCCGTTCATCTCGCGCCGTA
>JAUIIM010000164.1 GCA_030431785.1 Acidimicrobiia bacterium
GTTGTTGGGCGGACCGCCATCGGGCGATGGATCCCGCCACACGTACCAGTCGCGTTTCGGGTTGTCCTTCGACGATCGCGATTCGACGAACCACGGGTGAAGGTCGCTCGTGTGGTTCATGACGTAGTCGACGACGACTCGGATCTTGCGCTCGTGTGCGGCTTCGATCAGCTGCTTGGCATCGGCGATCGTCCCGAAGATGGGGTCGACGTCGGTGTGGTCCGCGACGTCATACCCCCAGTCACGCATGGGGGAGCGGTAGAACGGCGAGAGCCAGATCGCATCGACGCCGAGCGTGTCCGAGAGATGGTCGAGTCGACCGATGATTCCGCGCAGATCGCCGAACCCATCGGCGTTCGTGTCCTGGAACGACAGCGGGTAGATCTGGTAGAAGACCGCGGTGGCCCACCACGGAGCCTTCATGGCGAGTTCTTCCGTGCGCACGACCGGCTGGGTGCTGTCGATCTTCATAGCTCGCGAGGGTAGGGCTGGCCGACCGCCTTCGGCGAGGATCTCCGACATCCGACTTCCGACTCCCGTGTCGGTCGGGTTGTCGGGTCTCAGTCCTCGTTGCCCCTTGACAAGTAGGTTCGCATCTTTGTATGTTTAGTAAACATTCTTCCTACGAGGAACCACGGTCACCACCGATGCGCAGCGAAAACATGTCGGCCAGAGGGCTCACTCGGCTTACGCCGAGGGCGAAGCTGACCAAGGGTCAGACGAGGTCCAACAACCTTCGGCTTGCTCTCCAGATCATCTTCGACAAGGCTCCGACATCCCGCGCCGAGGTTGCTCGGGAATCCAACCTGACACCGGCGACTGCCTCTGGTCTCGTGGATCAGCTGATAGAACTCGACCTGGTGGAGAGCATCGGTACCGGTCCGTCTGCCGGTGGCAAGCCCCCGATGCTCATCGCCCCGAACCCGGAGGGTCGACAGATCATCGCCCTCGATCTCTCTTCGTCGACCTTCCGGGGATCTCTTCTCGGTCTCACCGGAGAGACCGAGCTCACTGTCGAACGTGTGGGTGCAACCCACGGTGAAGCCGTTGCGGTCGCTCTCGAGATCGTCCGAGAGCTCGCAGGCAAGGCATCCGCCCCCATCCTCGGAGTCGGGATCGGCGCACCCGGCGTCGTCGACAATCAAGGTGGCACGATCACATCGGCGAACCTCCACTGGGACGACGAGACGGTGGCGGAAGCCTTCGCATCGGTGATTGATGCTCCGATCCATCTCATCAACGATGCCCACGGTGCGGCGCTTGCCGAATATGCCAGGGCGGACATCGACGCATCGAACATGGTCCTCGTCCGCGTCGGATTCGGTGTCGGGGCGGGATACGTCCTCGACGGGTACCTCTACCGCGGTGAGCACGCTGCAGCCGGAGAGATCGGCCATGTTCGTACCGATGCCGACGAGGGGGCGTTGTGCTCTTGTGGGAGCCGTGGGTGCCTCGAGACGAAGGCCTCGATGTCCGCGTTGATCGCTGATGTCGGAGGAGATCGGCCGCTCACTCGGGCGTATATCGAGGACCTCGCCGCCGATCCGAGCGCGCAGGATGCAATCGCCCGTGCAGCGATCGAACTCGGTCGTGTGTTCTCGACCGTCGTCGCCGCGTTCGCAGTCAACGAACTGACGATCTGGGGCGAGGCGACATCGCTCGGTGAGAACTACCGGCTCGCAGTGCAAGACGAGATCCGGAAACGGGTCCTCGCCAAGGCAGCTGACCGCATCGAGGTCCGCTACGCCACGACCGGCGAGGACGCCGTGCTGCTTGGTGCAGCTGCGCTCGTGCTGAGCGCCGAACTGGGGGTGGTGTGGTGACCACACCGATGAACACGGGGGATACCTCACGAGATCGCTGTGCGGGATCCAGGGCGGCGGCGCCCCAGGGACCGACGCGAGAAACACGACAATTGGGAGGAGGAGTCCCACTATGAAGAAACGATGGATCATCGCGCTGTTCGCAGCGCTTGCCATCTTCGCTGCGGCTTGTAG
Source organism: Acidimicrobiia bacterium (assembly GCA_030431785.1). Classification (GTDB taxonomy): domain Bacteria; phylum Actinomycetota; class Acidimicrobiia; order Spongiisociales; family UBA5794; genus UBA5794. The sequence goes on from JAUIIM010000164.1 coordinate 1,998, forward strand.
CCCGGCAGACGAGTCGTCGGAGACGACGACTACGGCTGACTCCGGTGACGGCGGCGGCTCGGAGGGTGAGACTCCGT
>JAUIIM010000061.1 GCA_030431785.1 Acidimicrobiia bacterium
CCGAGGATTGCTTCAGCCGCGCTCACGGCGCGGGAGGTGTAGTTTCAGGCTGCGCAGTATTCGATGGTGATTCGCATGCCCTCATCCTATCGGAAGCTGTGTGTTGAATCGCCGGTGTGCCCGAGTCGATCGGCGAGTCAATCCGTCCAGGTGGGCAGGCTCCGGTCAACATCGACGACCTTGCCATCGACATACGTGTCGAGGACTGTTGCGCCCCCTACCTCGGCCGATGTTGCCGTGCAAGGGTTTGCGTCGATGACGGCCAGGTCTGCCGGTGAGCCAGGAGCAAGCGGTGTGGGTTCGCGTAGTGCACGAGCAGCATGCGACGTGAACATACTGAGGGCCCCGATCCCGCCTACGTGTTCGTGTGGGGCGATCCCGTAGCGATCCATGGCCGCCTGCATCCCCCAGAGCGGATGCGGTGGTTCGACGATGGAGTCGGACGACCCTGCGACCGTGATACCCCTGTCCATCATCGAGCGGAACGGATACGCCCACACCAGACGCTCCGAACCAAGACGTTTCGGGAGCCATTCCGATTCGGAAGCGAGGAACGCCGGTTGGACGACGGCGAGGATGCCCGTTTCGCCGAAGCGATCCAAGAGCTCCGGGCTTGCGATCGAAACGTGCTCCATCCTCAGATCAGCGGGGTCGGCACCGTCAGCGATGAGGCGATCGAATGTGTCGAGTACCGCACTGATCGCACGGTCACCGATCGCATGGATCGCCACCATGCCGCCGAGAGCGAGAGATGCACGGGACACCTCGACGTCCGCTTCGCTGAGGCGCATCGTGCCGATCGTGTTGCGGTCGTCGAAGGGTTCGCACATCGCTGCTGTGTGGCCACCGAGGCTGCCGTCTGCAAAACGTTTCACGCCGAGCCACCGAAGTCGGGTGCCGGGCGCAGCATCGATCACCTGCTGTGACGACGCCAGAGTCTGCGGCGAGTTCGTGATCGACAGGGCGCCGATGCGGAGAGGAAGGTCGTCTGCGCAATCGTGGAGGAGCTGGGACTCCGCGTCGAGCTGCTCGTGCGGCTGCTCGCCATAGCCGATCATGGCGCCGATCGACGTGATCCCGAGTCCGGCCAGGCGTGTCATCCCATCGATGAAGGTGCTCCGGTCCATGGTGCCTCCGCGGGACAACGCTGATCCCAGGAGGCCGGCCGCGGTCTCCCTGAGGATCCCGTTCGGTACTCCGTCAGCGTCCCGGTCGAGGGATCCGCCTTCCGGATCAGCGGTCGACGTATCGATGCCCGAACGTTCCAGCGCCACCGTGTTCGCCACGGCGATGTGGCCGCAGTATCGGTACACGACCACCGGTAGGTTGGACGAGACGCGGTCCAGGTCGAAGCGAGTCGGGAGGCGCTGTTCGGCCAACCCTTCGTCGTCCATCCGCGATGCCACGATCGCCCGTGAGCCGGAGATCGAGGCGGCATAGGACTTGAGGCGCTCGATGAGGTCATGGAGTGAGGTTGCGTTCTTGAGAGAGCATCCGGACAGCAGCGCGGCGTACGGGATCGCGTGGATGTGCGCATCCCGGAACCCGGGGGTGATGAACCCTCCCGGGTACTCGTGGTCGACTTTGCGTGCGAATTCGTCGCGGTCGCCGATCGCAACGACCTTGCCATCGGAGATCAGGATCGCGTTCCCGATCGACCCGACATCGGTCACCACCGCATCAGCGACGATGAGCCTTTCGCTCATCGGAACCGCGGGCCCATTGGCCCGACGAACGAGAGGAGGTCGGCGTGGATACGGCCGTTCGAAGCGACGACCAGCCCCATGAACGGATCCGACGGCACCCCGTCGGGATCAGTCACCTGTCCGCCGGATTCGCGGACGAGCAAGTGCCCCGCTGCACCGTCCCAGGGGGCGATGCCCATCTCGAAGTACCCGTCGTAGCGGCCAGCGGCGACCCACGCGAGGTCGAGGGCGGCAGCGCCGAGACGACGTATCCCGTTCACCCTCTTGAGTGCTTCTCTCATCAGTGCGGCGAGGTCGTCGGCTCGCTGGTCGTGGTCATACGGAAACCCGGTGGCGACGACGGCGTGCTCGATCGTCTCGGTCGCCGAGACCGATAGGGGTTCTCCGTCGAGCGTGGCGCCTGCGTTTCGTTCGGCGGAGAACACCTCGTCGCGGCACACATCATGGACGACCCCCACCACGCCACCGTCGGCGTCGTACAAGGCCACCGAGACAGCGACCTCTGGAATCCCGTGGACGAAGTTGACGGTCCCATCCAGTGGGTCGACGATCCACGTGCGCCCGGTGGTTCGGGTGCCACCGGATTCCTCCGCAAGGACCAAGTCGTCCGGCCGATGCTCGCGAAGCAGCGAGAGGATCGCTTGTTCGGATGCGAGATCGGTCGTCGTGACGGGGTCGAACTTCCCCTTGCGCTCGTGGTTCTGGGCGCCGCCGAATGCGGATCGCACGATCTCCGCTCCCGCCGCTGCAGCGGACAGTGCAAGGTCGAGATCGGAGAGCATGGATGCAGCGTAGGCAGGTGACGGCTGCATCTCCGCTCCCGGCGGTGGCTGCTGTCTCCGACCTTCAGTCCTCAGTTCTTCAGGACCGATACTCTCTTGCCATGCTCCCCGTGATCCTGGTGTTGTCGAGTGCGGTGCTCATGTGGGCGTCGTTTCCGCCCGTGGGGTTGGGGCCGCTCGCATTCGTAGCTCCTGTCCCGTTCTTCCTCGCCATCCGCTCGATGGAGAAGGCGACGAACGCCATCTTGCTGAGCTTTGCTTGGGGAGGCTTGTTCTTCGGGATGCTGTTGTCGTGGCTGATCCAGCTCGGGTTCGTCGCATGGATCCCGCTCGTGATGCTGATGGGGACCTTCACGGCCGGCTATGGCTTCGTCGTTTGGCTCTTTCGACTCTGGAGTCCGTGGCGCTGGTGGTATATCGCCGTCGGTGCCTGGCTGTTGCTTGAATGGTTGCGCGGCCACTTCCCATTCGGCGGGTTCCCGTGGGGAGACATCGGCTACCCGGCTGCTGGGCTGCCGGGTGCTGCCGGATCCGTGCAGTGGATCGGCCCGTCGGGTTGGTCCGTCGTCGTCGTTGCCTTTGCGGCGGCGCTCGCTCTCTTTGTCGAGTCTCGCACCGAGTGGCGCATGCTCATCGACTCGACGGTGGTCATCGTGCTGCTGATGCTCGGCGGGGCGTTGTTCCCACCACAGCCGTCGGCGCAGGTCTGGAGAACTGCGATCGTGCAGGCAGGAACGCCGTGTCCACAGACCCATTGCCAGAACGAGAACCGGCGAATCTACGAACGGCACTTGGCGCTCACGGAGACCATTCCCGAGGAGACGGTCGAGCTCGTGATCTGGCCCGAGAACTCGACCGGCACCCCCTACGAGCCGGGGGAGAACGAGACGGTACGGAACGAGATCCTCGAGCAAGCTCGCAGGCTCGACGCCTACATGCTCATCTCCGGCACCCGATCGGTGGACGAGGATTCGTTCGTCAACTTCAACGCCTTGTACTCACCGGAGGGGGTCCTCGTCGGCGAGTATCACAAGCAGCACCCGGTGCCGTTCGGCGAGTACGTGCCCCTGCGCAGTCTTCTCGACTTCGTCCCACAGCTCGATCAAGTGCCTCGCGACATGGTGCCCGGCACGGAATCCATCGTGTTCCCGACAGAACAAGGGGTGCTCGGTTCTGTCATCTCCTTCGAGGGGGCCTTTGCCCGCTCCATGCGGGATCTGGCGAGAGCAGGGGCGGAAGGGATGGTCATCGCGACCAACGAGTCCTCCTTCGGGAGGTCCCCGGCGTCAGCGCAGTTGATCGGTCTCGCACGGGTGAACGCAGCTGCGATCGGGATGGACACAGCGCTCGGTGCGATCACCGGCAAGTCAGTCTTCATCCTGGGTGACGGTGAGACGACAGGTCGGACCACCGACCTGTTCGAAGACACCCTGTTGTTCGGCTCGATCCAGTTCAACGCTGATGTGCGCACGGTCTGGGTGCGGTTCGGTGACTGGCTGGCGTACCTCGCCATGATTGCAGCCGTCGTGGTCATCGCCCTTCCCGGGGAGAGGGAACAGTCCCGCGATCGGCTACCACGCGAGGCGTGACGGCACGCGGTTGGCCCGAACGCAAAGAACCGGCCCGAAGGCCGGCTCTTCAATAGGCTCTCGTGGTGCCTACTCCTCGGTGGTGAGGACACCGCGGAGGCGCGGGTAGCGCACCGGACGGTGGTTGTGGCAGAACTCTGCACGGTTGTACTTCGACAGCTGCGTCGTGCAGTCTTCGGCGCCGCATGTGCGACCCTCGTCGTACGTCTTCGGTCGACGAGACCGACCCTTTGGCCGTGATGCCTTCAGGATGTCAGACATTGTTGCCTTTCTTCGCTTTCGGGTTTGGCGTCGTTCGCACGCAGCGCGCACGCGCAAAAGGCGCCGGAGTTTTCGGTGAGCCGATTGTAAGACGAATCGACCCCTGCGGTCAAGACGAGATTGTTCACTACGCCTCGAACTTGGCCAATCCGTCGGCCAAGATGTCGATTCCGCGATCGAGATCGTCCCTGGCGACGTTCAATGGCGGGATGAACCGGATGATGTTTCCGTTCGGCCCACAGTTCAAGATGAACATGCCGGCTTCTCGTGCGTGTGACTCGACCGCCTTGAACGCCTCTGCGGACGGGTTGCCCTCGCGGTCGACCAGTTCGATCCCGAGCATCAGACCCAGACCGCGGACGTCGCCGATCGTCGAGTGCTCGTCTTTGAGGGTGTTCCACCTTCCCAAGGCGTACTCCGAGGTCGCTGGCACCGTCGGGACGACGCTCCGTAGGGCGTCGACGGTCGCGGCAGATGCCGCACAAGAGACGGGATTGCCGCCAAACGTCGTGCCGTGACTGCCTGCGGGCCATGCATCCATCACTTCGGCGGATCCGGCGACACCGGACAGGGGCAGCCCGTTGGCGATCGCCTTGCCCATCACGAGGACGTCGGGTCGCACGTCATAGACCTGGCTCGTGAACCAGTCCCCGGTCCGCCCGAATCCGGTCTGTACCTCGTCGACGATCAGCAGGATGCCGTGTTCGTCTGCGATGGCACGGAGCGCATCGAGGAACTCCTTCGAGGCGGGGTAGTAGCCGCCCTCGCCCTGCATCGGCTCGACGAGGAACGCTGCGACTTCGCCGGGTGTCACTTCGTAGGTGAACTTGAACTCGAGCTCGCGCAGTGCGTAGGCATTGGCTTCTTCTTGGGTCATCCCCCAGCCGTAGGGGTGCGGGAAGGGCACGACGAAGGTCGATGGAAGCAGTGGGTGGTATCCCTGCCGGTACTTCGCCTTCGACGTGGTGTAGGTGACCGATCCCATCGTCCGTCCGTGGAACCCTCCACGGAAGGTGATGATGCCCTGCCGGCCCGTCACCTTCCTGGCGAGCTTGACCGACGCCTCGACGGCCTCTGCGCCGGAGTTCATGAAGAACATCTTGTCGATGCCGTCCGGTGCGACATCAACGATCTTCTCCGCCGCCGTGACGAGCGAGTCGTAGAGGAATGCTCCCCCGGCGTGCCAGAGCTTGTTCAGTTGGGCCTGTGCAGCGGCGACGACGTCATCGGGTCGGTGCCCGAGGTTCGTCACGGCGATACCGCAGGCAAAGTCGAGGTACTGCTTGCCATCGACGTCGGTGACCCAGCTGCCTTTGCCTTCGGCGATCTCGATCGTGGTGTCGTAGCCGATGACAGGGGCGAAGATGTCTTGGAATCTGGTCTGGAGGTCGGTCATGTGTCAACTCCTTGGTGGTTGCGGGGGGACTGGTGCAGGCGCCGGCGCGCGCTTATGGGGCTGCGAAGAGACTGCATCGGTCATACCGCGGGAGAGACGTCATGAGACGATTCTAGATGACGGTGTCCAACTTCGAGTCAACGTGTAGGTAGGGGGTGTAGGCGTGTAGGCGTGGAGGCGTGTAGGACCAGGGCTGGCTCCTGGCTGCTGGCTCGGAGTGCGGATCCATGATCCACGATCGAGGATCTCCCGGCCCGCGGCTGCCGGGCTCCCACGCCTACTCCCCCTTGAACTGTGGGGGGCGCTTTTCCATGAACGCGGCGATGGCTTCCATCAAGTCGTTCGAAGCGAGGAACGAGGAGTTCCACAGGGCGACATAGTCGAGTGCCTCCTCGATGGATCGTCCCTCACCTGCCTTCATCACTGCTTTGGACCCCTGCACCGCCAGCGGACTGTTGGACGCGATGGTGTCCGCCAGCTCCTTGGCACCGGCGTGCAGCGCTTCGGTGTTCTCGTAGGTACGTGTCACGAGTCCCATTTCGAATGCCTCGGTAGCGGTGACGTCGCGACCGGAGTACACGAGGTCAGCAACGGCGCCCGGGTTGATGAGGCGAGGGAGCCGTTGCGTGGTCCCGACATCGGCGACCATGGCGATCCGTGTCTCACGGACCGAGAACGTTGCGTCCTCCGAGGCGAACCGCATGTCGCAGGCCGTGATGAGGTCGACGCCCGCCCCGATGCAGTAGCCGTGCACGGCGGCGATCACCGGCTTGGGGCAGTCAGCGACACTGGTGATTGTGCGCTGCAGTCGCTTGACCGATGCGTAGAGCGCCTCGCGCCTGGCAACCTCGGATCCTGGTGATGGCTGTGCCGGATCGGCCCCGCCCGAGAGGAACATCGGACCGAACGCCTTGAGATCGATGCCAACCGTGAAGTCCGATCCACGAGCTGCGATGACGATCACCCGCACGTCGGGTTCCGCGCTCAGCCAGTCCATGGCGATGGGTAGGTCGTCCCAGAAATCGAACCCGAACGCGTTCCTCGCATCCGGTCGATCGAGCCACACCGTTGCGACATGGTCTACGAGTTCGATGCTGAGGACGTCGGATTCGGGTGCCCCGGCGAGGGGTTCGTGAGCAGGCATCCTCGGAGCCTAGTTCGAGCCAAGGGAACCCGATCGGCGTGTTCGCCCGTCGTACCCATGAGTCGGCAGCGTCGTGTTCGGTGAACAGACGCCCGACAGAGGGAGAGAGACAAATGAAGAACGGAACCAAACGCACCACTCGGGTGAGATTGCTCGGACTCTTGGTGCTCGTATCGATGGTCGTGGCCGCATGTTCGGGGTCGGAGGATTCGTTCTCCGCAGACGAAGCGAGCGTCGCCGAAGAGCGAGCGGCGTACGAAGCGGCAGAAGCCGGGATCAGCGAGGGGGCCCAGGCAACCGATGATGTGGCGATCGCTGAGCCAGTGATCCAACCAACCGACGGTTCGTACCCCGGATACGAAGCTCGCGTGATCCGCGACGGACGAATCGATGTCCGTGTGGAACCCGGGACCTTCGATGCGACCGCAGCGGAGCTCCGGACGATCGCTGCGGACCTCGGTGGCTATCTGTCGAGCGGCGAGAGCCGTGTCGAGGAGCAAGGCGACGAGCGGTACGCTGTCGGGTGGTACTCATTGCGTATCCCTTCGGATCGATTCGACGATGCCGCTGAGGGCGTCGAAGCCCTGGGAGAACGTGTTTCATCGTCGCTGTCGAGTCAGGATGTCACGGAGGAATACGTCGACCTCGAGAGTCGGCTCGAGTACTGGCGCCAGCAGGAAGCCTTCTATTCGTCGCTGATGACCGAAGCCACGACGATCGAAGAACTCGTCACCGTGCAGACACAGATGCAGGAGGTACTCCTGACGATCGAGCAGATCGAAGGTCGTCTCCGGTATCTCGAGAGTCGTACGTCGTTTGCGACCCTCACTGTCGGCGTCACCGAGGTCCCGAGCGACGTTGCACCCGTCGCAACCACAGCGAAGCCCGGCCCGATCGCTGAAGCCTTCGAAGTGGCAGGCGAGGTCTTGCTGGAGATGGTCGCGTTCCTGATCATCGCTGGAGCCGTGGTCCTGCCGCTGACGATCGCAGGATTACTGGTGTGGTTCCTCGTGCGTCTGTTCGTCGGGCGTCGTCCGCCCAAGGTCCCAGCGGAGGGATGAGAGAGAACGAGGGCGAGGCGTGTAAACGCCTCGCCCTCATGCCTCCACGCCAAACTGCTCGGATCGGCCAGGAGCCAGAAGCTAGGAGCTAGGAGCAACGCCGCAGGCGTCCCCTACCTCTGCAGGCTGAACGGTGGGTACTCGTCGGTCAGGGCGGCGACCCACGACCACACACGTACGTACCAGCGGTGGTAGCCCATCAGGTACGAGTGGAGCCACAGGGGGAGTGACCCGGTGACCAGGATCACGATGTACCCCCACCATGTGACGAAGAGGGTGCCGATGGTCAACCAGAAGAGGATGAACCAGTGTGGGATGGCCATGATCGACCGTATGAACAGGATCCCCAAGAGTGCCAACAGTTTGTCCTGTGGCTCGGGAGCCTCCACGACCGAGACCTGCGCCGGGTGCTGGGTGTTCGTGCCGAACGTCGGATACACATCGGTCAGTGATGTGAACCAAGCAGTTGCGCGCGAGCTCCACGCCAGGAAGACGATCTCGATGTTCTCGACCCAGAAGGGCTTGCCTCCGGTCAGCAGGATGTACCAGTAGCCGATCCACACGATGACCTGCACCGCGATCGCAAAGAACGCGAGCAGGAAGATGTGGGGGAACAGCAACAGTGACTTGATGAAGAAGATGCCGAGTGCCGCGAGCCCCCGGTTGCGTTCCTCGTCGTCGACCGGGACGATGAAGTCCACGGGATACGGTGTCTTGTCGGTCATCTCCACCTCGTCTGTCGGTACTCGTCGAATTCGTCGGTCATGAGCTTGCGGGTCGAGTTCCCGACCCTCACGTAGAAGTCAGCGGTGTGCCCGCCCTTGGGCATGTTCACAAATACGGGACGGTCGCTGGGCGACACGTCGAGGACCGCCACGTCGACTCCCTCGAGTTCAGCAAATCGTACCCCCACCGCCGTTGCCGCCGTCGTGCCGATCGATCGCTGGAGCATGTCCACGATCCAGAGTTCGAGACGGTCGAGGTCCGGCTTCTTCACCGTTGCGAGGTCACGCTCCAGCCCGAGCGGGTTGCCCTGGTCATCGACCCCGATGACGAGGTGACCCCCGTCGCTGTTCAGGAACGCTGCGACGGTCTTCACAAGTGCCAGCTCGATGCCGTCGTCGCGATTTCCCGTGTGGAGGTTGACCCTTGCCGTTGATTTGAACTCGACCGCTGACGATTCCCCACCGCTGATCAGCGCCCTGACCGCTGGGGGATCGAGCTTCTCGTCGTGACCGAATCGACGCCGGACGAGAACGACGGCGATCAGCACGAGCACGGATCCGATGATGCCCCCGACGACCGTCCAGAGCGAGAACTCACCGATGGTCGGCGTAGCCCCGAGCATGTTGACGACGATGCTGCCGATACCCGCTCCGGCGATACCTACGACGATCGTCGCACTCACCGACAGATCTTCGGTTCCGGGGAGGATCAGTCGGGCGATTCCACCGAGGATGAGTCCCGCAACGATGATGAGGAGCGGAAGGAGTGCCGTCTCCATTGCCGATCGTCCGTCGTCGCTAGGTGGTTGCTGTTGCGACCGCTCGCGCGAGACGCGCTTGTGCGTCCGTGGCGAGATCGTTCATCGGACCCGTTCCGCCCGGCTCAGCTCCGAGCAGCTCGATCGGATCGACTGCCGTGATCCGCGTGCCCCCGTCGTCCTCGCGGAGGACCACGTTGCACGGGAGCAGCAGCCCGATGTCAGGATCGTGTTCGAGCGCCTGATGCGCAAGGTGCGGATTGCACGCACCGAGGATCCGATACGGCGAGCGATCGATGTCGAGCTTGGTCTTCAGCGTCGCGGCGACGTCGATCTCGGTGAGGACTCCGAAGCCCTCGTCTGCGAGCGCAGCAGTGATCGCTTCTTGGGCCTCGTCGATGGTCCCGGCGAACAGGCGGCTGAGTTCCGGGTTCATACGATCTCCACTCCTCGGGGTCCCTCCTCGATGCGGCCGATCACCGACGCCGGGAGCTCGCTGATCTCCATCGCTTTGAGGGCTCGCTCCACATCGGCCTCTGCGAGGATGACGACGAACCCGATCCCCATGTTGAACGTGCGGAACATCTCAGCGCTGGGCACCTGCCCCAGCCGCTGGAGGACCTTGAAGACGTGTGGCACCTCCCAGCTCGACCGTTCGATCACAGCCCGTGCGTTCTCGGGCAGCACTCTGACGATGTTGCCGGGTAGGCCGCCCCCAGTGATGTGCGCCAAGGCATGGGCTTCGGTTCGGGCGAGGAGGTTGATGATCGCGGTCGAATAGACGATCGACGGCTGGAGGAGGACCTCGGCCGTGGGGATGGTCGTGTCGGGGAAGTCGTGATCAAGGTCGAGATGTTGTTTCACGATGGCGCGCACGAGCGAGAAGCCGTTGGATCGCAAGTTCGGGCTGTGGATGCCCACGATCACATCGCCGGGCTGTACGTTCGCCGGGTCGACCTGTTCGCCGAGTTCGACGATGCCCAATGCCGTGGCGGAGACGTCGAACTGGTCCTTCCCCATGACACCGGGGTGCTCCGCGGTCTCGCCGCCGAGGACGGAGATCTCCGACTCGCTACAGGCATCACAGATCGACTCGATGATGGTGGCGACCATGTCGACATCGAGGTTCCCAACGGCAACGTAGTCTGTCAGAGCGATCGGTTGTGCGCCTGCGGCTGCGAGATCGTCTGCCACCATCGCGACGACGTCATACCCGAGACCGTCGAGCAGTCCCGCTTGGCGTGCGAGCTCCGCCTTGGTGCCTACGCCGTCCGTGGACATCATCAGGACCGGCGTGACATACCCAGCGGGGATCTGGAGGCCGGCGGCGAATCCTCCGAAGTCCCCGACGACGTCCACGCTCCATGTCGACGTGACACGCCAGCCGATCCGTTCGACCAACTCGTCGGCGGCGTCGAGGTCCACGCCGGCATCTTCGTAGCTCGTCACGATGTCCGCTCCAGGAGGAACTTGCTGTCTGTGGTCGGGACGTCGGTCGGGTAGTCGCCGGTGAGGCACGCTGTGCAGAATGGATCTGCGGTAGCCCCGGTCGCCGAGATCAGGTTGTCGAGATCGAGGTACACGATCGAGTCGACGCCGAGATGGTT
>JAUIIM010000062.1 GCA_030431785.1 Acidimicrobiia bacterium
GCGGCTGTGGTCATAGCGGGTCGAACCGCGAGCTGCCTGATTCCGACGAGTGAGCACTGCCGCGGCGTAGATGTGCAGAACGAAGATGCCGAGCAGACCGATGCGGAGGATCGTGAGGAGGAAGCCCTCGGGGAGCAGGTGTCCGCCGAGATGCCAGAGCGCTTCGGAGTAGAGATTGATGTAGTACTCGCCGGCCGCATCCGTACCGGTGAAGATCTTCAGATTTCCGAAGAGGTGGGCTGCGACGTAGCCGAGAAGACCGATCCCCGTCAGTGCCATGATCCACTTCAACCCGACGGAGGAGGAGAAGAAGTTCCCGATCCACGAACGCCATCCCTGGCGGTCGAGGACCTCGGAGCGTTTGGTAGTCGTCATGGCTCCTCAGCATATGCCGTTTCCCGTTCGTGAGGGAAATAGGGGAAGACCTTCGGTCTCCCGCTACCGGCTGCTCGCTCCCAGCTACCGGCAGCTGGTCGTCGCCAGGTGGCCGTTCGCCAGGAGCTGGCAGCCGGGAGCCAGAAGCTCCAAACGTTCAAAACCGGTTGACACGCGCGCGCGGGTAGGGTTGAATCACAATATTGTAATTACAAGGCGACTGATGGAGCGCTTGTGTTCTCGGATCTTATCGCGGCGTTGAAGACCGAAGGGTTGGACATGTCCTGGCAGGACTTTGCCAACTGTCGCGGCGCTGACCCCGATCTCTTCTTCCCCGAACGAGGGGCATCGACGCGTGCAGCAAAGAAGATCTGTCGCGAATGCTCCGTGCGTGACGAGTGCCTCGAGTTCGCCATCGTGTCGTCGGAGAAGTTCGGGATCTGGGGAGCGATGTCCGAGCGGGAGCGACGAAAGATCCGCAAGGAACGCCAGATCGCAGCCCGCCGCCGCCAGGCAGGCTGATACGAACGCTTCGCGTTCGAGACCGCACCTCGCTAGCGCTCGGTGCTCCAAGACGCAAGACTGTGCCTCGCTGTGGTCGGAGATTCCAGATCCCGGATCGCCAGGAGCCAGGAGCGCAAGGCCTACACGCCTCGACGCTGGACGGCACGAGACCGCACCTTTCCTGTCTTTCGTCTTTTGTCCTTTGTCTCTCGCTTTCGTCAAATCCCAACTGGCATCCGCCTTCCCTAGAATGGGGGCTCATCCATTCCAAGGAGTTCATCGGTGCTTGCCATCGTTATCGCTGTCGTAATCGTCATCGCGCTCGCCTCGGCGCTGGTCTACGTGTTCGCCATGTCGGCGAAGTCCGCTGGTGAAGGTGCGTCCGAGGCGGTCGACCGGAAGAAGAAGGCGGCTGGCACGGGGCTGCCCAAGCCCGAGGTCATCGACTTCCACGTCGCCGGTGACACGGCGAAGACCTATTTCGGCGTCCCGCTCGGAGACTCAGACGCCGGTCAGCATCTCGTCGATCTCCTGTCCCTCTCGGCGGTCGAGTATCTGCACCAGAAGCAGCGTGCCGGGCTGCCGCTCGGCGGTGTGGAGAAGATCGCCGTCTACGCAAAGCGGAGTGGTGAATCGGTACTCGTCACCACGGTCGAGCTACCCGAGACCGGTGAGCTGCCGGACCCTGCGCACATGCGTGTGTTCGAAGCCACGACGACGGATCCGGTTGCCGAGCTGACTGCTGTCGTCGCCGATGCGACGGTCGGGTCTCCACCATCGGCATCGGGGGACATCGAGCCTGTTGCCTCGTTCGTCGATCTCACGGGTCCCACCGATGCGTCGCTTCGTGCGATGGGTGTCGATCCCTCGTCGATGTCACTCGATGAGCTTGCCCGTGGGCTGTTCACGATCGGTGGCTACCAGGTGGATTCGGGTGCTGCCGGCGTCAGCGTCGACAGTCCGAGTGCGACCACGTTCGGGGCGACCAACGCAGGGAGCCGCGTTTCCGTCGTCGTCGTCCCGCATGAGGACGGTTCGCACCCCGAGGTCGACGAGAAGGTGTTCACTTCCATCGGTGTCGCCGCCGGACAGATGAACGTCGACCAGATCATGTTGATCAGCGACAAGTTCGGCCCCTATTCGATGTACGAGCGCGAGAAGCGCAGCTCCAAGACCGTGTTCATCACGCGTGAGCGACTCCAAGCGTTCGTCGACAGCTTCGGCCTGGGGTGACCGTTCCCCGAGCGCCGAAGGCTTTGGGAACTGATTCAGACTGCGCGTCGTTGTAGGGGTGGATGGGGAGCATGGTCGACCACTCATCGCTTTCCTGGGAAGACGTTGCGCAGCGTTATGGCCGGAAGATCTACACGTTTGCGTACCGCCTGACAGGGAATCCGGACGACGCTGCGGATCTTGTGCAAGAGGTCCTGTTGCGGGTCCGGAAAGGACTCGCGTCCTACACACCCGGCTCGTTCGAGGGGTGGCTGTGGCGGATCACGCGCAACGCCTTCCTGGATGGTGTGCGGAAGAAGCAGCGTCGCCCGACGCAGCCCCTTCCGGACCATGACGGGTCGATGTTGGGTGCGAGCCCGTCACCGGACGAGGTGCTGAGCGCAGTTCGGCTGAGTGACGACGTACAGAGTGCGTTGCTGAAGCTCCCCTATGACTACCGAGAAGCGGTGGTGCTGTGCGATGTGGTGGGTCTCAGCTATCAGGAGATCGCCGACGCAACGGACGTTCCTGTCGGGACGGTTCGATCTCGCATCCACCGTGGCAGGACGATGCTGAGAGGGTTGTTGACATGGCCGGTGTGAACCAGGTCACAGAGCACACTGCAGAGCTGTTGTCCGCATACCTCGACGGCGAGCTGACGAAGTCGGAACTGCGCGAGGTCGTCGAGGTGCTGGAGACGAACCAGGAAGCGGTGGCCCTCTTTCGGGGGCTCCAGGCAACGAGACGAACGGTCAGAACCCTCCCGACGCTCGACATGCCGATCGGTCTGATCCCGGATGCGCATCTCGGCGACCAACTTTCGGCCTACCTCGACGGCGAGTTGATCACAGCGGAGATCCCGGCGGTTTCGGAACACATCGAACACTGCAGTGAGTGTCGTCACGAGCTCGCCGAACTCGACCGCGCCCGAATCGCTGTCCGTGCACTGCCCGGCGTCGAGCCTCCCGACTTCCTCATGCCCCGTGTCGAGGATCGCAAAGAGGCAGACGATCCGTCGCGTGTCACCCGGCTGCGTCGCCGCACTGCCGTCGCTGTTGCCGCAGGAGTCGCGGCGATCGCGCTCCTGTTCGTGGCGATGCCGTTGGTCGACGACTCGGCTGAACCTTCCTCCGTCTCGATCGTGGATCTTGGCTCCCGTCACGGTGCGAGAGTCTCCAACAGCAATGGTGGCGTCGTCGGGGGAGCGACCGGATTCCAGGTCGATTCGCCATGAGTCGGTTTGCCCGCGCCACAGCTGTGGCGGTCACGGCGCTGGCCGTCGGCCTCGCTTCCCCGGGAGCTGCGGTCGCCGACGAACTCACCGATCTCCTTGAGGGTGTCTGGTCATCTACCTACACGGCAGACCGGTTTGTGGTGTCTGTCTGGGACGGGCAGACGAGCGTGTCGAAAGCCTTCGTCGAGCACGCCGATGGTGTGGAAATGGTGCGGGTCGACTCCTCATGGACGCTGATTGGTGGGGGAAGAGCCATGGCGATCGACGAGACCCCTGCCGGCATCGTCTTCCGATCTGAATCGGTGCCGATCCAGTCGAGTCGCTACACCGTCGAGGAAACGGACGCAGCGCGCCATATGGGAAGGGATTGCACCCTGATGTCCGTCCTCGAGGGCGACGTACTCCGAGCCACCTTCCTCGTCGACGGCTACACCGGGGCGCCGCTCATCGTCGAGACGTACCTCCCCGACGGTTCGATGTTCCGCAGGGTCTCGCTGCAGAACTTCAAGCCGTATCGGACCTACGACGCTCCGAGCACTGACCCGGGCTCCTACGAGGTCTTGGTTCCGGTGAGGGACGATCGACTTCCGGGGTCCGTCGCCGGCTACGACCTCGTCGACACGTTCGAGGCACCTGGGCAGGGGATACAGGGCTTCTATCGGGACGGCTTGTTCAGCTTCTCACTGTTCGTGCTCCCGCACGGAACGCAGGTGACGGGAATGGACTCCGCATCCGCGTACTCGGTCGGGGACGACGTGTACGAGGTCGCTCCCACCGCACACGACGTCCGTATCCACTGGACGGCGTCCGGTGGTGAGATGGTGTTGGTGGGCGATCTTCCACCGGATCATGCCGACGAGGTACTCGCCGAGCTTCCCCAGCCCTATGGCCGAGGATTCTTCGAACGCCTCTGGCACAGGTTGTTCGGGTAGCGACTACGTCGGGCTGCTGGCTGCGCTCGGACGAAGGACCGCTCGCTGGCGCTCGCTCTAGGACAAAGGATCGCTCGCTGCGCTCGCTTTAGGACGGCTCACGGCTCAAAGCTCACGGCCCCACTCCCACCCCAACCGCCGACCGCCCCGCTACTTCAGTTCGCGGCGGGCGACGACCATCTTGTGGACCTCGTCCGGACCGTCGGCGATTCGGAGCGTCCGCATGTTCGCCCACATCGAAGCGAGGGGCGTGTCGTCGGTGACACCCATGCCGCCGTGGACCTGAACGGCCTTGTCGATGACCCAGAGTGCGGTGTTGGGCGCGACGACCTTGATGGCAGAGACCTCTTGGCGTGCAGCACGGTTTCCTTGGGTGTCGATGAGCCACGCGGCCCTCATCACGAGCAGGCGGGCTTGATCGATCCGGAGGCGTGATTCGGCGATCCAATCCTGCACGACGCCTTGGTCGGCGACGCGCATCCCGAAGGCTTCCCGGTTCTTTGCACGCTCGACCATCAAGCTGAGCGCCCGCTCTGCTTGCCCGAGCGCCCGCATGCAGTGGTGGATGCGGCCCGGGCCCAACCGGGCCTGGGCGATCATGTAGCCCTCACCGGGTCCGGCAATCAGGTTGCCGGCAGGCACACGCACGTCGTGATAGATCACTTCGGCGTGGCCTCCGCGATGTCGGTAGCCGTAGACGGGGAGGTCACGGACGATCTCTACACCGTCTGCGTCGGTGGGGACGAGGATCATCGAGTACCGCTGCTTCGGCGGGGCATCCGGATTGGTGACCCCCATTACGATTGCCACCTTCGAGTCCTTCGAATGCGCACCGGAGGAGAACCATTTGCGACCACTGACGATGTAGTCGTCCCCATCGGCGGTGATCGATGTCTCGAGGTTTCTCGGATCGGAAGAAGCTACTTCCGGTTCCGTCATCCCGAAGTTCGACCGGATCTCGCCATTCAGCAGAGGGATGAGCCAGCGCTCCTTCTGCTCGTCGGTGCCGAACATGTGGAGGACTTCCATGTTGCCGGTGTCGGGTGCAGCGCAGTTGGTCGCCTCGGGCGCCAACTCGATGGCGTGACCCATCATCTCCGCCAGGGGGGCGTAGTCGCGGTTGGAGAGTCCGGCCCCGTGCTCTTCGTCCGGGAGGAACAGGTTCCACAGTCCGCGGCGTCTTGCTTCGGCTTTGAGGTCGGCCATCTCCGGAGGTGCCTCTACCGGGTCGTCGCCCCACTGCCGCCGTTCGTGGATCGCGTGTTCTGCAGGAAAGACATGCTCGTCCATGAACGCTCGGAGGCGTTCTTGATAGTCGAGCGAGGTGGGGGAGTGCGAGAAGTCCATCCCCGCATGATGGCACAAAGACGAGAGCGCCGATCGTCGGATTGTCGGATTGTCGGACGTCTCTTGTCGTTCGTCCCCTCCGGCTATCTGTCTTCGGGTGCTTCGTCGTAGTAGTCGAGACGGTCGAGCGGTTGCACGAGGGAGGTCAGCAGGTTCATGACGTGGGCCGTGATTCGCTTCAGGTAGCGGTAGTACAGAGCACGCGCCACTGCGTCGGCAGCGGTGCCGTCGGAGTTGTATGCCGCCTTGATGTGCTTCTCGTACTCGGCCAGGAACTCATCTGCCTTCCCGATCAGCTGTTGGGCGGTGTCGGCATCGGTTGCCTCGAACACGTCCGCCGCATCGAGGATCAACTGGGCGACCGCCACCCGATAGCCATCGAGCTCG
This sequence comes from Acidimicrobiia bacterium, assembly GCA_030431785.1. Taxonomy (GTDB): domain Bacteria; phylum Actinomycetota; class Acidimicrobiia; order Spongiisociales; family UBA5794; genus UBA5794. The sequence goes on from JAUIIM010000062.1 coordinate 5,992, forward strand.
TCGCTGTCCTCGCTCTCCGAGAAGTCGGCCCCGTAGCGCACAAGGTCGTACACGTTCTTCGCATAGTCACCGACACGCTCAGCATCTTTGACGATCGACGCGTACTGGAGGACGAGGGGGAGCTCCGTCGCGTTGACCGATGCCGAGACCATCAGGGCACGGCGTACCTCCCGCTGCGCCTCGTTGATCTCGCGGTCGGTCGCCCGCACTTCCTTCTTGGTCGCCTTTGACTTTCCGCCGCCGAACAGGGCGTTCGTGGCGGTGATGAACACGTCGTGACCGTCCTGGAGCATCTGGACGAGCTGTTCCTGGACGCCCTCGATGCCTCCCTGTTTGTTCGATCTGAAGAATTCCATCACCATGTCGGCCTCCTAGTCCAGTATGAATATGCCAGCCAGCGGTATCAACACAAACATCGTCACCGTGTAGGCGACGGCCAGTGTCTTGCGCTTCACGGCGATCTGCGCCAGTCGTTCTGCGAGCTGGACGGGTACGTAGCGAATCCTCGGAATGGGGTAGATCAGGGCGATCGCAGTCACATTGAAGAGGAGATGGACCAACGCGATCGTCATCGCATCCGACGAGTCCGTCGCGAGTGCTGCGATCAATGCCGTGACCGTGGTCCCGACATTTGCACCGAGCGTGATCGGGTAGGCGTTGCGCACCAGGAGCAGACCGGAGGCGACCAGCGGAACGATGATCGACGTGGTGATCGAGGATGACTGGACGGCCACGGTCACGATGACCCCGACGAACATCCCGACCAGTCCCGACTTCTCAAGCGAGGCGTTGACGGACCGCTCGATACGGTCGGCGATCAACTGTTTCATGTTCTTCGTGATGTAGGTGAGCGTGAAGAAGATGAGGGCGATTCCGACGACGATGAACACGATGTGCGCCGTCGTGTCGTTCGGGATGAATCGCTCGATGACGTCGCCGATCGTGTTTGCACCCCACTTGACCGCTCCCTTGATCGGAGAGTCGAAGGTTGCGTCCGATCCGCCCGGCAGGAGGCTCTGCAGCCATGTCGCCGATCGCAGGAGGAACCCGGTGGCGAGCTCCAGGGGTAGGAGGACGGCGACTGCGATCAGGTTGAAGAAGTCGTGCATCGTCGCCGCGGCGATCGCCCGTTGGAAGTCCTCCGTCTGTCGGGCATGGGCGAGCGCAACGATGGTGTTCGTGACCGTCGTTCCGATGTTGGCACCCATGATCATGGGGACCGCGGTTTCGATCGGTAGCTGACCCGTGCCGACGAGGGCGACGATCGTCGATGTCGTCACCGATGACGACTGGACGAGAACCGTTGCCAGGATCCCGACGAAGAGCGCCGCAACGGGGTTCGTGATGCCGTCGAAGAGGCTCCCGGCGGCGTCGTCACCGAGCCCGTTCACCCCGTTCTCGAGGAGCTTCACCCCGACGAGGAACAGATACAGGAGCCCCACGACCAAGACGGCGCGCAGCCACTTCCTGTCGCGCAATCTCAATGGTGCACCGATGGGTGACTCGGCGCGCGCGTCTGCGTCTGATTCCGTCATTCGTGTCTCAAGCCTCATGCGACCGAGGACCGGTCGCACTGGTCAGGAGGCTAGACCGAACGAACCTCTGCCGTCAGATGAACGCCCTACGGGCGCGGATTGTGGATTCTCGGATCATCGGATTCTCGGTACCGACCATCTGATCATCCGAGAGTCCGATAATCGGGCTATGCGATGGCGTCGAGGGCTTCGAGTGCGGCGATGTAGTGATCGCTCTCGCGAGCTTGGCCAAGTGAGTCGCTGGCCACGACCGCCGTCACCGTACCTTCGGCGTCGAGCACGAAGGTCGAACGATTCGCACATCCGAGGGCGTCGTTGAACGTCCCGTAGGCCTTCGCCGTTTCCCCATGCGGCCAGAAGTCGCTGAGGACCGGGAAGCCGAAGTTGTTCTTCGCCGACCATTCCTTGTTCGAGAACGGTGTGTCGCACGTGATCGCGACGACCTTGGCGTCGAGCTTCTCGAACTCGTTGAGCCGATCGCGGAGGTCGCACAGCTCGCCTTCACAGGTCCCGGTGAAGGGGAAGGGGATGAACACGATGACCGCGTTCGAGCCCTTCAAGGAGTCGAGCGATACAGGATTCTTGTCGCCGTCGGGGAGTTCGAACGATGGGGCTTGCTGGCCTGCTGCGAGTGGCACGGGAGTCTCCTCAGAATCAGATGGTGATCGTGGGAGCAACGGTAATAGTGCTGTGAGGAGACGAGATCGGCGTTTGGACTACTCGTCACCGAGAGCGGTCTCGTCGAGGAGGACACGGGCGTTCCAGCCGATCGGATCGGAAAGCTCAGTGAGGTTCGGCATGTTTGCGGGATCTTCCCAGACGCGTTCGAGCGCGGTCTCACCCCAGCGCTCGGCGACCTCGGAGCAGAACGCGGCAGCATCCTTGGCCCGCCAACGTTCGAGCGACAGCCCGGCGTCTTCCTGGAGGAACTGTTCAGCCTTGTTCGGCTCGGTGCGTCGGCGGTTGTACGCCTCCTCGATGCGTTCTATCCCGGGCAGGAGATCGTGACCAGCTGCCGCGACGACCCTGTCGCTGTAGCCCTCGATGAACGCGGTGAAGGCCTTGAGATCGTCGAGCTTGCTCGGGTCCGACGTCGTCTTGAGGAATCCGCTTCCTGATTCGTCCGCTTCCAGCATCCGCTGCATCTCAGTGGGGTCCTGCATGCTGGTGAGCTTCCCCATGAGATCGGACACGTCGAACTCGACGGTCTCGTAGAACGATTCCACCAGGGAGACAAAACGACCACGAATCCACTCGATCGCCATGATCCGGTGGAACGTCACCTCGTGGAGTGCTCCCCAGAGTCTGACCTGACGGTGATCGACTCCGTGGTCGATCGCAAAGTCATCGAGGTTCGGGACGATCACATAGGGGCGGTCGTGGTCCATCGCCGGGATCCCCGTGTCGAATTGACCGAGCACCCGGTGCGACATGAAGCCGACCATGGTCCCGGCCTGCACACCGAGGAGTGCGGGACCAAGAGGTGCAAGCATCGCACCCATCGCTCCCACCTCTCCCATGCCAGGGATGTCACCGAACGCATCGGAATCCGTGAGTCCGGCGAGCTTGGCGCTCAACGGTTCGACGAGGACTCGGAAGGACTGCTGGTTCTCCGCCGCCCATGTCGCCCGATCCGTGGGGTTCAGCTCTCCGGGGGCGGGGGAGGGCAAGTTCGTGATCTCGGAGATCCGGACCTCGGCCACGTGTGCCAGTTCCCGATACTCCTCGGCGACGGACGGCTCCACCGGCGTCGAAGGACCCGCCAAGCTCTTGGTGACTTCTCGAGCAAGTTTCCAGTTGACGGGTCCGGACGATTGCAGCAGCTTGAAGAGCTGTTCGAAGATGCCTTCGTCGTCCATTCCGTACATGTCAGCCTCTCAGCCTTGGAACTCCTGGGGTCGCAGACCCAACTCGATGGCCAGCTCGACGAGCTCCCCACCGCGGTCGACGGTGACTGCGATCGTGTCGCCTACACGGTACAACCGAACTTTGAGGATCAAATCGGTCTGGTCCGTGATGGTGTCTCCCTCGATCTCCACGACGACGTCGCCGGGTTCGACGCCTGCAGCACGGGCTGCGGAGGTCTCACCCTCGAGGCTCTCGATGATGGCGCCACCGGGAACGACGGCCCCGTCAGCGGCCTCGGTGTAGTAGGTGCGCATGGTCACGCCGAGGAAGGGATGCTGGACATCACCGGTCTCGATGATCTCCGAGGTGATGCGGTCGACCAGCTCGATGGGGATCGCATAGCCGATGCCCTCGGGTCCGGCGTTGGAGACACCGATCGCACTGGTGATCCCGATGAGATCGCCGTCTGCGTCGACGAGGGCTCCGCCTGAAGAACCTTGGTTGATGGCTGCGTCGGTCTGGATCATCCCGAACAACGCGGAACCGTCGGAGAAGTCGACGCGCCGGTCGAATGCGGAGACGATTCCTGCGGTGATCGACGATCCACCGTCCTGGCCGAGCGGGTTGCCGATCGCAACGGCAGGGTCACCGAGAAGCAAGTCGTCCGTGGAACCGAACTCGATCGGTACGAGACCGTCGGCATCGATTTGGAGTACGGCGAGGTCGGTGAGGTCGTCCGATCCGATCAGCGTCGCGTCATACTGGCGCCCGTCGTCGAACGCAACGCTGATGCTGCCCGCATCGTCGATCACGTGGTGATTCGTGATGATGTAGCCATCGTTGGACATCACGACCCCCGACCCCGAGCCGGTGGCGAACTCGACACCCTCCTCGAAGATGTTCACCGTGACGATCGATGGGATGACTCGCTCGGCGATCGCCGTCGGGTTGACTGCGGATCCGAGCTCGTTGATGATCTGTGGCGCCGAAGCTTCGATGACCGTCGGCTCCGGCGCTTCGGCGACCGGTTCGCTGTCAAACGCCCCGGTCAGCGCGAGGATTCCGAGGGTGAGAAGGGACCCGAGGACGGCTGCGACGAGTGCCCCCACGAGGTACAACGCACCGTCGTTCTTGTGGCGATCCTCGGACGCCGGTGTGATGGTGTCGGAGACCGGTGTGACGATCGGGTGGTCGTCCACCTCGACGGAGCTGAAACCATCCGGGTCGTCGTCGAACTCGGGTGCGGGGAACTCCTCCGTCGTCGGAGCAAACGGCCCATTGTCGACCGTCGACGCAATCTGTGGTGTCAGGTCGTGATTGACCTCTTCGGATGACGCGGTCTTCTCCGGCGTCGCGGGGCGGGCTTCAACGGCGTCCCCATGGACAGCATCGCCGACCAGCGTCTCCGTGGTGGAATCCGTCTGGTCCTCGTCGAACGTACCGAGCGCTTCTCCCTCGCTGGGAGTCGGAGTATCGTGATCCATGCCGGTCAGTGTATGAAGCGGTTCGAGGTAGGAGGCCGGTGGTGCATGAAGATTTGATGTGGAT
>JAUIIM010000165.1 GCA_030431785.1 Acidimicrobiia bacterium
AACCTGATCGTCGACCACCAGGGTCGCGACGGACGCTTGGTCGGAGAGGCCGCCCCAGGCTGTGATGCCACTTCCGACGTGACCACTGAACAATGGATAGGCATCCACATCAACTCCGACGGGCATGCATTCGCTGGATCCGCCACCCCCTCGCCACAGTCCGACACACATTCCCGGACCCGCGTATCCGACAGCGAACGGATCAACGATCGTGCCCGCAAATCGAAACAGGGTCGCGCCGTCGGGCCCCACTGCGCCGATGCTGGTGAAGATTGCTCCCTCGTCGAGGAACCCACGCATGAACGTGTTCCTGCTCGGCGGGCTTTCGGTCGACTCGCCGACGATCGTCTGCTCTCCGAATGTCGATGTATCGAACTGCGGTTCCGGGCCGAGACCTTCAGGCGCGTCGACTACGCCCACGATGTCGGGTATCGATGTGGTTGATGAGCTCGTGCTGGTCGCCGTTGATTCGTCAGATGGGGGAGGAGCCGGATCCCCCTCGGCGTAGTCCACGCTCGTTGTCGAGCGGACCAGAACGAACACCACAGCGACGAGCACGACCAGGCCCACGACCGACCAGATCACGATTCTCGCCGTGCGGCCCATCGTGGGTTCGTCGTCGTAGGGCGACTTCAGGAGCTCGTCGAATCGATCATTCACGAGCTGATCATACCTGGGGATGTTGGATAGGGCAGTAGTCGGGGCGACGGTGGGCCATGGCCAACTATCGATCATCGATCATGGATGATGGATCTCGGCGACCACAACCTGCTCCGGTCACGGCTCATAGCTTGCCTGCCTACCCACACCTCCCAACCCGCTCCGGCTCAAGGCTCACGGCTCTCCCTTGACAATCGAACATATGTTCGATTAGGCTTGCCGCCCAGCGGGGACGGACCACGCTGGTTTGCAGTACGAACGAGGCGCTGGGCGTGGTTGCAAGTCTTGAACGAATGGATGTTTCGGCTCCCGTCGTCGATGTCGGGACGAGGGTGGCGCGGGCCGAGGAGAGCCTCATCCTCCAGCCCGGACAGGTCGCGGGGCTGAACGGACTCCCCGGTACGGGGATGACCCGTCTCGGGATGGCGATGCTCGCTCCCCACGCAGAACGGGGACCGCTTGCGATCCTCGACGTGCGCGGTTGGATCAACCCCACGGCGGCATGGGAGGTCGGGATCGACCCGGATCGTGTCGTCGTGGTGCGGACCGACCACCTCGTCCGTTGGGGGAGGATCGCAGCGACGTTGCTCGACGGGGTCGCCGGTGTCTACGCCGAGGTCCCGCCCGGGGTGAAGGGCCACATTCTCCGGAAGCTGTCGGCTCGCGCCCGTGCCCGTCGAACCCCGATGGTGCTCCGACCCGTCGTCGGGTCCGTCCCTTCCGGTGTCGCTCAGGTGACCGTGGGGGCGAGTTCGGTGGAATGGTCCGGTGTCGACAGCGGCCACGGTCTGCTGCTGCGTCGACGGACGTTACTCACCGCACGAGGGCACTTGACGAGGGGGATCGAACAGACGATCGAAGTAGAGGACGATGGAACGCACGATCTGCGTGTGGTACCCCACCTGGGCGCTCACCAGACCCGACAGCTCGCATGAACCGATCGCACAGGCGGTCGACGAAGGCAACCGTGTCGTTGCCCGTACCGACGCGGCCGCTGCTCGCGGCGTGCAGGTCGGGATGCGACGCAGCGCCGCTGAGGCGATTTGCCCTGAGATCGTGACGATCATCGCCGAACCCGAAGCGGACCTTCGTCGATTCGAGCCGGTCGTCGGGGCAGTGGAGTCGGTGGTGCCGAGTGTCGAGATCGCGGAACCCGGTCTCCTGTTCATCCCGACCAGCGGTGCCGTCGGCTACTACGGGGGAGAGGGACCGCTCGTCGAACGGATCGAGAAGGAGCTCGGAGAGTTCGGATGGAGCTACCGGATCGGGCTCGCTGCCGGACCCTTCGCAGCCCAGCAGGCGGCACGGCTCGCCACCACCGAAGAACCTGTGCGGATCGTCGAGGACGACGAGGCGTTCCTCGCCTCTCTCGACA
>JAUIIM010000063.1 GCA_030431785.1 Acidimicrobiia bacterium
CGGCCGTACGCGTTGCCGATTCCACGCTCGTTGCCGTCGAAGGCGATATCACGTCGATGCCGGTCGATGCGATCGTGAACGCCGCAAACGTCCATCTTCGGCACGGCGGAGGGGTTGCTCAGGCGATCAGCCACGCCGGAGGTCCCACGGTCCAGGCTGAATCGGATGCGTGGGTGACCGAACACGGGCCGCTCGCCCCGGGCGTGGCAGCGCTCACATCCGCGGGTGCGATGCCTGCGACCTATGTGATCCACACGGCCGGGCCTGTCTACAGCGAGGGCCAGGACAACGAACTCATGCTCTCTGCTGCCGTGCTCGGGGCACTCGATGTGGCAACGGAGCTTGGGATCACCACGATTGCGATTCCCGCGATCTCTGCGGGGATCTTCGGGTACCCGGCGGACGAGGCGACGGCGGTCATCGCCGCGACGGTTGCTGGTTTCCTGTCCGAAGGCGACACTGGGCTCCACTCGGTCCGTCTGGTCGGGTACGACGATGCGATGGCACGCCGGTTCGCCGATGCGATCGGGTCAGTGGCTGTGGATCTCGTCTGATGACGCTGGCCAGAGGGTTGCAAACCAGGTCGTGAGCGGAACTGCGGCGATGATTCCGAGCGTCCCGACGATCGCCCGTGTGATCTCGACGGCGACGATCTCGCTGTTGGAGATCGCACCGAGGGATTGTTCGGAGACACTCACGAGGATGGCAAGGGGTAGCGCCGCACCGAGGTAGGCGAGGACCAAGGTGTTCACGATCGAACCTACGTGCGCCTTACCGATCTCCATTCCCGACGTGAAGAGTTCGATCACCGACATCTCAGGGTTGGCACGCCGTAGCTGGTTGATCGCCGCGGATTGCGTGACGGTCACGTCGTCGAGGGCCCCCGCCGCGCCGATCACGAAGCCGGCGAGGAGAATCGATCGGACGTCGATCCCCTCTAGGAGCGACAGGAGGGTGGCTTCCTCGGAAGCGAACCCGGTGAACTGCGCCAGCGACACCGTGACCCCCGACAGGAACGTCGTGAGGGCGAGGGCAGCGATCGTCCCCAACAGGGCGACGGTTGTGGTGCGACGGATGCCGTGCGACAGATAGAGCGCGAGATAGGCGATCGCAGTGGCTCCGATCAACGCCACGAGGATCGCGCTGTTGCCCGAAAGCAGGCTCGGGATGAGCCAGATGACCACGACGGCGATGCTCAACCCGATCCCGGTGAGCGCTGCAACACCACGCCACCGTCCGAGTGCGATCACGGCCGCAGCGAACACGAGGATCAGCACGAACAGGAAGCTACGCCTTTGCATGTCCGAGAACTGATAGCTGGTCTGCACCGACGCCGGTGAGATCGCGATGACCTCTCCTCCCGAGTCGTAGGACACATGAACGTCCGCACCGACAAACAGACCCTGCTCCTGGCCGGGAAACAGTTGTATCTCGAAGGTGTCGCCTTCCACGGTGTCAACCGTCGCCACCGTGCACTCGGATTCCGAATCGAAGTCGCATGGCGCGGTGTCGAGAGCCGTGATCGATCCGCTCGGTGGGATCCGCGAGAGCACCACGGTATCGCCGACCTCGAAGTCGGGCGTGGTACTGCCGATCGGGAACTCCTGTGTGTAGATGAGCCCGCTGTCAGGACCGGTACCGATCTCGAACGTGACGAGGAGACATTCGAAATCCTCGCCACACGAGAACACCTGGGTGTCCGTGACGGTGGCCTCGTGGAACTCGCTCGGGATGCCGAGGACCTCCAAGTCCTCACGGGCTCGGTCAATCGCTGCGCTATCCGGCCAAAGTAGGAAGAGCCCCACGATCGTGAGGATGCCGACTCCGATGACGATCCATTCAGGGACTCCGAACGCGATTCGCCGCCGCGAGCCGCCTTCGCCGTCGCCCGGGGTTTCGGGTGCGAATGCTTCCCAGTTGGGCTCGTTCGGATCCTGCATGTCCGGGAGGATACGCCGACGGCGGCGAGGCGCGATAATCTCGACGCTATGACGTTTCCACAAGTCGGGATCCTGGGTGCCGGATCGCTCGGTGCGATCATCGGCCGAGGGCTGGTGCGCGCCGGATGGCCGGTCGAGCGCGTCACCTTCGTGGCGCGTCGGAAAGAGCGCGCCGAAGAGCTCGAATCGGAGACCGGAATCCGTACCGTCACCGATCTCGTGGAAGGCTGTTCCGGTGCTGAAGTGGTGGTGATCGCGGTCAAGCCGCGGGACATCCGCAACGTCACCGAGGCGATCGCGCCTCATCTCGATCCCGACCAGGTCGTCGTCTCGTTGGCTGCCGGGGTGGAGATCGCATCGATTCAGGCTGCGCTTCCGGACTCGCCGGTGGTCAGGGCGATGCCGAACACCCCCGCAGCGGTCGACCTCGGGATCACTGCTCTTGCACCCGGCGACTCCGTCGATCAACGTCAGCTGGATGCGGCCCGTCAGGTGTTCGACGCGGTGGGAGACACCATCGAGCTACAGGAGGACCTCTTTGACGCGGTCACCGCGGTCTCGGGAACCGGTCCTGCGTACGTGTTCCTTCTTGCCGAAGCCCTCATCGAGGCAGCGATCCGCGAAGGATTGCCACACCACGCTGCTGAGAGACTCGTCCACCAGACGATGCAGGGGGCAGGGACACTGCTCGCCGTCTCCGGCAAGTCAGCGTTCCGCCTCCGCGGCCAAGTGACTTCGCCCGGGGGCACCACGGCTGCGGCGATGCACGTGCTCGAGGAAGGCGGTTTCCGTGCGCTGATGGAGGACGCTGTCCGCGCCGCAGCACGTCGTTCAGCCGCGCTCGGTGAAGGACAGTCCCCCGAATGATGCGTTCGGCCGTGCTCGCCGTGACCAACCGGTCGGCGACTCGCAAACTCATCACCGAGACGACGGCGGGCAAGAAATTGGCCGGTCGATTCGTCGCCGGTTCCGAGCTCACCGATGCGATCGCAGTCGCCAAGCAGCTCAACGAGGCCGGCTTGCTGGTCTCCCTCGACTACCTGGGTGAACACGTCACCGATCCGGCTGAGGCCGCCAGGGCCACCGACGCTTACCTCGCATGCATCGACGCCATCGAAGAGCATTCGCTCGATGCGAACATCTCGGTGAAGCTCACCCAACTCGGCATGGGACTCGACGATGACGCTGCCTTGCGAAACCTCGACCGTCTCGCATCTGCGGCGAACACTCATGGAATGTCGATCACGATCGACATGGAGGAGTCCGACCACACGGAGATGACCGTGCGGTTGTTCGAACGAGTGCAGCGCAAGTACGGGAACCTCGGGATCGCGATCCAGGCATACCTCTTCAGATCGCCAGAAGACGTTCGACGGATCGGGCGGGTCGGAGGCCATGTCCGGTTGTGCAAAGGGGCCTATGCAGAACCACAAGAGATCGCACATCGCGGGGATGACGTGGAAGCAGCGTTCGACGAACTGTGCGATCAGTTGATGGGGATGAGCGAGGTCAAGCCGGCCATCGCCACCCACGATGACGCCCGGATCGCCCATGCGCTCGCAGCGGCCGACGGGCGTGAGGATCCTTGGGAGTTCCAGATGCTCTACGGCGTTCGACGCGATCGTCAACTGGAGCTCGCCGGTCAAGGTCACGACATGCGGATCTATGTCCCCTACGGTGAGGCGTGGTACCCGTACCTGACCAGACGTATGGCCGAACGTCCTGCCAACATGGCGTTCTTCCTGCGGGCGGTCGTGGGGAAATGACGAGGAGAGAGATGAGCAGCAGATCACGATTCCGATTCGTCGCAGGCATCGGTGCGATCCTGGCCTTCTTCCTCGTCGCCGCGACACCCGCCGAGACGATCCCTGATCTCTCTACCCAGGGGTACTTCATCGAGGAAGGTTCCGGTGCCACGGACGAATGCGTATCCGGAGCGGTCTCCGATGCCCGTGCGTCGGGTGGGAACCTCTTCATCTCCGTCCTCGCGGACGAGCCTGGTGGCGGAGCGACCACGTTCGCCGGCAACACGCTCGACGCGCTCGACGTCGATGGAACGGTCTTCGTGGTTGCCCCCGAGACCGTTGGATGGGAGTCGCAAGGCGATGTCTGGACGACGGACGAGCTCAACGACGCGGTCGATGCGGCGCTTGAGGGCTCGAGTGACGACGACGTGGTCCGTCGTTTCGTCAACTCGCTCACCGGAGACGATTTCGAGTGCACATCGGCGGCAGCCTCCGGTGGAGGAGGGTCCGGCTGGATCTTCCTCATCATCCTGGTCGTGATCATCGGAGGGATCGTCTTCTTGGTCGTCCGGTCCTCGAAGAAGACGTCGCAGGACCGTCGAGACGGTGTCGCAGCGAAGGTCCAGGCGCAGATCGACGACATCGCAAACGACATCCTCGAACTCGAGGGTGAGGTCCGTCAGTCCGGCAACGCCGAAGCAATCGAGCATTTTGACGCCGCGACTGCCCAGTTCACGACAGCAAGCGATCGTCTCGCTGCAGCTACCGACTCCGTCGCGGTGATGGACCTCAGCTATGACCTCGATGTGGCGATTTGGCACCTCGACAGCGCCGAAGCGATCATCGACGGAAACCCCGTTCCGGAAAAGCCGGTGAAGCCCGCGCCACCGCCACCACCCACGACCCGAGTCCAACCGACACCGCAACCAACGGCAACAGCGGATGATCTCCCCGATCGCCTCGAACGGCGCCCATCAGGCATCTCCGGCGACCTGCCTCCCCAGCTGCCCGAGTACGGGCGGCGTCAGAGCCGGGCGTCGAGCTACGGCTCGAACGAGGTGTTGGCTGCGATCCTCGCCGCCCAGGCGATGGGTGGCCTGGGTGGGGGCGGCTCACGGAGCCCCAGCAAGCGTTCATCGTCGGGTTCCTCCCGTCGGAGGTCCGGTGGCCGAACCCGAGGCGGCGGGCGTCGACGAGGCTGATCGGTGCGGCATGGGTGGCCTGCATCGCCTAACATCGTGGCGTACGCATCCGACGAACCGCAGAGGTCAAGTACATGTTCGCTCGCATTTGGGCATATCTGAAGGCGCTGTTCACGACATCAGCCGAAAAGGCGATGGATCCGAAGATCGAGATCGAGGCAGCGATCAACGAGGCCAAGAGCCAGGATCAGGATCTGAGGAATCAGGCAGCGAAGGTCATCGCACATCGCACGCAGCTTGAGAGCCAGATCGAGCGCGCCGCCGAGGACGTCGGAGAAGCCAAGGAGATGGCCAAGCAGGCGCTCCTCAAAGCCGATGCTGCGAGCACCTCCGGCGACGCCGCCGGTGTCGAAAAGTGGACGCAAGCGGCACAGTCGCTGGCGATGAAGCTCCAGGCCTCGGAGAACAACTTGTCCTCGCTCAAGGAGCAGTACGCCGTCTCGGAGCAGCAGGCAGAGAAGGCGAAGGACGCCGTCCAGCAGAACGCGATGCGTCTCCAGGAGCTATCAGCACGTCGGATGGAGCTCTTGGGGCAGCTCGAGCAGGCGAAGATGCAGGAAGCCGTCAACGACGCCGTGGCGACCATGTCTGCTTCGGTATCCGACCCGGGTCCTTCCCTCGACCAGGTGGAGAACAAGATCGAGCAGCGCAAAGCGGAAGCGATGGCGAAGGCCGAGCTGCACGAGGATTCGCCCGAAGGCGCCGAGGCGGAGCTCAAGGCCGCGATCAATGTCACGCAGGCCGACGCCAAGCTCGACGAGCTACGGAGCGAACTCGGCCTGTAGGTCGCTGCTGATCCGATCAGCACTCACAACATCCGGCTCGGCGCCGAGCCTTGCGTCCCGTCCTCACGACGGTGGGCTACCGGACGCTCGCGGCTTGATTCGCTGTGACGCCACGGGCAGGGTTTACAATCGCCTCCCGCGGTCCCAGGGAGTGACGTGACCACGACAGATGAGCAGCAGGATGCAAAGAAGTCGAGGCTGAAAGCGTCGACAGTCATCGGAGCGATCGCTGTCTCGGCAGTGTTTGGAACCCTGTTCCTGTGGTGGCTCGGGACGCTGCCTGAACATGTCCACTTCGATGTCGGCCGCGAGATCTTCGGAAACATCCCGTCGTGGCTGGTGGCTGCCTTCTACATCCTCGTGTCGACGTTCCTCGGTATCTCGATCGGACTGTTCGCCATGCGTGCGAAGAATTGGGAGCGGGGGACGTGGGAGCGCAGGACCGGGGAGTTCAAGCGACGGCTGCACCGTTTCCGCCAGGGGGTAGCGATGCGCACGGTGTTCGAGGACCCCGCCTCGGGCATCATGCACTCCCTCATCTACTACGGCTTCATCGTGTTGTTCCTCGGGACGGTGACACTCGAGATCGACCACCTGATGCCGGCCGACTTCAAGTTCCTCCACGGTCCCGTGTACCAGTGGTACTCCCTCATCCTTGACGTCGCCGCCGTTGCATTCCTTGCGGGCCTCGCCTGGGCAGCGTTCCGGCGGTACGGAAAGGGTCCGAAACGGGTTCAGTCGAAGACGACATCCGAGGATGGATGGATCCTGTTCACGCTCGCTGCGATCGGTGTCACCGGCCTGCTCACCGAGGCGGCTCGCATCTCGCTGGTCGGACGACCGGACTTCGAGACTTGGTCGTTCATCGGCTACCCACTGTCCCAGTTGATCCCTGCATCGTCAGCTTCCGGATTCCACCAGACGATGTGGATCCTGCACTTCGTCGCATTCCTCGCATTCCTCGTGATCCTCCCGGCGACGAAGCTCCGACACATGATCACCACCCCAGTCAACCTCGCCCTCGGACCACGCGAGCGACCGAAGGGTGCAATGCGCGAGATGCCGAACCTGATGGAGGCAACCGACATCGAGAGTGTGGGTGCTGCCACCGTCGGAGAGTTCACGTGGAAACAGCTCCTCGACACCGATGCGTGCACGATCTGTGGCCGGTGCACCTCCGTGTGTCCTGCGAATACGACAGGCAAGCTGCTCGACCCGCGCGAGATCGTACTCAAACTCGGAACGGTCGCATCACGGACGGCCGAACCACCCCAGTCGCCGCCTGTGGCGACGGACGACGCCTTGACCGTCACGTCCGACAACGTCTTCGAACTCATCACCCCGGAAGAAGTCTGGGCATGCACCACATGTCGTGCCTGTGACGAGATCTGCCCTGCCGACATCGAGATCGTGGACAAGATCCTCGACATGCGTCGCTACCTGTCGCTCATGGAGTCGGATTTCCCGTCGGAACTCGGCAAGGCCTATGTGTCGATGGAGAACTCGGCGAACGTGTACGGCGTCGACCAGCAGACACGCGGCGACTGGACGGATGCGCTCGACTTCGAGGTCAAGCGTCTTGACGAGCCCGGGGTCACTGCTGAATATCTGATGTGGGTCGGCTGCGCCGGTTCGTTCGACGACAGAAACCGGAACGTGACCATCGCCACCGCCCGACTCCTCCATAAGGCTGGTGTCGACTTCGGGATCCTCGGAGCGAAGGAGCTTTGCACGGGTGATCCTGCCCGACGGACCGGCAACGAGTACGTGTTCCAGGGACTGGCACTGCAGAACATCGAGACGCTCAACGACCTCGGCATCGAGACGATCATCACGCAGTGCCCACACTGTTTCAACACGCTCGGCAACGAGTATCCGCAGTTCGGCGGGAACTACCAGGTCGTCCATCACTCTGAGCTGTTGAGTCAGCTGGTCGACGAGGGTCGACTGGTGCCGGAGTCCACCGGGGAGACGATCGTGTTCCACGATCCGTGCTATCTCGGTCGCCACAACGACACGTTCCTCGCCCCGCGTACGATCGTCGACTCGTCCGGTGTTCGTGTGGAGATGGAACGCAACGGAACGAACTCGTTCTGCTGTGGTGCCGGTGGCGGCAAGATGTGGTTCGAGGAGCACGAGGGCACCAAGGTCAACATCAACCGCACCAATGAGGCCGTCGGGACCGGAGCCGATGTCATCGCCACCGGGTGCCCGTTCTGCTACGTCATGATGGACGACGGGGTCAAGGAGATCGGCGCCGACGAGCAGGTCGTCGTCCGTGACCTCGCAATGCTCCTGGACGAACGAACGAAGTAGCGCCCAGCCCGATCGATGATCTCAGATCTCAGATCCCAGACTTGGATCATGGGATTGTCGGATCTTCGGATTGTCAGACGATGCCAAGAGCGGAGGGTTGGGGCGCTCCTCCGGCTCAAGGCTCATGGCTCAAGGCTCATGGCTCATGGCACAGCGCCTATTGGCTCCGATTGCTGCGACCACTCCGTGTGGGGGTAGGGTGCCCAGATGAAAATCGGATACCAGGGTGAGCCGCATAGCTATAGCCATCAGGCGTCGACGGAGTTGTTTCCGGATGAGGACCTGATCGGGTTCCGCGGGTTCGCATCAGCCTTCGATTCCCTTGAGCGTGGCGATGTCGATCGATTGGTCGTCCCCGTGGAGAACTCGACGACGGGTTCCATCCTCCCCGTCCTGGACCGACTCCCGGCCGACGACAGCCATGCGCACTTCTCGATCCTGGCCGAACATCTCGTCGAGGTCAGGCACACGCTTCATGCGCTTCCCGGTGCGACGCTCGATGACATCCGCCAAGTGCGGTCGCATCCGCAGGCCCTCGCACAGGCGGAGGTGGCGCTGCTCGACATGGGTGTCGAGGTCGTCCCCGCGTTCGACACGGCGGGTGCGGTCCGGCAGGTCGCCGAGGCGGGAGACCCGTCGATCGCAGCGCTCGCACCACCGAAGGCAGGTGCTGCCCACGGGTTGGTGGTCCTCAAGGAGGACGTGCTCGATCGTTCGCACAACACGACGCGATTCGTGGTCGTGCACGTCGGCGAACCTGAGGTCAACGAGGGCGATGACAAGACCACGATCGTCGTCACCTTCGCCCACACGCCCGGTTCACTGGCCCTCGTCCTCACCGAACTCGGTCTCCGAGGTGCGAACCTGACCCGGATCGAATCTCGGCCCGCCGGCGAAGCGTGGTCGTACCGTTCCTTCATCGACCTGGTCCACGAACCCGGGCCCGCTGCGCTCGCACGCATCCTTGAGCCACCACCAAGGTCCGCCGCTTCGGTCCTCAACCTGGGCAGTTACAAGGCCGTGGTCAAGTAGCCGAGCTTCGCTCGGCGACCCGCTCGCTTGCGCTCGCTGTAAGACAAAAGACCCGCTCGCATCCGCTCGCTACAAGACAAAGGACCGGCAGTCTTCCCTTTGTCCCTTTGTCCCTTTGTCAGGCGTGACGAATCGGTTGACCGATCGATGCTTCGCGGATGCGGCGGTTTGCGAGCTCGATGTACTCACCGGAAAGGTCGTAGCCGACGTAGTGACGTCCGGTCTCGACCGCCGCGACCGCCGTGGAACCGGATCCGAGGAAGGGGTCGAGGACAAGGTCGCCTTCAAAGGTGTAGAGCTCGATGAGGCGTCGCGGTAGTTCTACCGGGAAGGGCGCAGGATGACCGACGCGACGAGCGGATTCGGGGAGGATGTCCCAGATCGACACGGTCGCCTCGAGGAAGTCCTTCTTGCTGATCGAGTCCTCCCCCTTGCGAACCCGGGAGAACGAACCCTTGGATGCCACGATCACGTATTCGTGGATGTCGCGAAGCGTCGGGTTCTTGGCGGACTGCCACGATCCCCACGCACACGATCCGCCTGCGGACTTTGCCTTCTGCCAGATGATTTCGCCCCGTAGGTCGAATCCGATCTCAGTGAGCAACGAGGCCACGTACTGGTTGAGGGGGATGTACGGCTTGCGTCCGAGGTTTGCGACGTTGACGGCAACTCGTCCACCCGGTTCGGTCACCCGCCACATCTCGGTGAAGACCCGGTGGAGCAGACCGAGATACTCGTCGATGTCGAGATCATCGTCGTAGTCCTTGCCCACGTTGTACGGCGGCGACGTGACCGTCAATGCCACACAGTTGTCCGGGACCTCGTCCATCGCCTCCGAGGACGACTGGAACACGCGGTCCAGCACGCTGGCCGGTGGATCCACGAGCGGACCGAGGTCAGATTCAGCACGGCGTTCGACCATACGCCGGGCGTAGAACCCCGACGCATCATGTCCTTCACGTTTTCCCGCGCCAAAACTGGCGGTACTCGTCGCCACACTGCCTCCTCGGCGCGAACAGTAGCCCGTTCCCCCAACCGTTCGGTGGATTGAGGTTTGGTCGTTGGCGGTTGGGAGTTCGGAGTTGGGGGTTGTTGGACCAGCCGTGAGCCATGACCCGGCGGAACTGCTGGCTGCTGGCTGCTGGCTGCTGGCTCCTGGCTGCTGAGATGTTCCGTGCGTCCCACCTTCAGGGGGGACGGATGACCGGCGGTCGAAGGCCGGCGGGAATCAGGGGGGCCGGGGAGCCCGCGACCACGAAGTCGATCCACCCTCCAACATCAGGTCGGAGATCGGAGATCGGAAATCGGAGATCGCCGAGCGAAGCGAGGACGAAGGGACCAAGGGACAAAAGGACAAAAGGACAAAGGGACGAAGGACTGCCCGGTCTTTTGTCTTGTAGCGAGCGGATGCGAGCGGGTCTTTTGTCCTATAGCGAGCGAATGCGGGCGGATCCGGCGAGCGGAGCTCGGACAAAGGGACAAAGGGACGAAAGACGAATGATGAAAGGTGCCGGTCCTTCGTCCTACAGCGAGCGCAGCGAGCGGGTCTTTCGTCTTACAGCGAGCGCAAGCGAGCGGGTCGCCGAGCGAAGCTCGGCTTGTGTAGCGAGCGGGTCCGCCGAGCGAAGCTCGGCTTGTGTAGCGAGCGGGTCCGCCGAGCGAAGCTCGGCAGTCAGTCCACCATTTCGGCGACGGCTTCGTCGTAGCGTTCCTGTGGGGTGCGTTGGGTGCGCAGGACGAAGTAGCCGATCAGGCCTGCCACACCCGAGCCGAGGAAGATGCCGAGTTTCGCTTCGTCGGCGAGCAGGGGCTCCTTGAACGCAAGCTCGGTGACGAACAGCGACACGGTGAACCC
>JAUIIM010000064.1 GCA_030431785.1 Acidimicrobiia bacterium
GCTGGCAGAGCTCGTCGGTCGGTCGTCGTCCTCCGTCCGTCGCTGGGAACGTGACGAAGTCGCTCCGGCTCCGGGGATCGTCCCGACGCTTGCATCCGTCCTGGAGGTCCCTGAATCCGAGTTGATCGCCCTCCGCAGCTCGACTACCGACGACGGCAACCGCGACGAAGACACGGAGTCGCACGACGGAATCGGTGACCCCGTCCTGGCTCCGATGCAGGAACCAGCGGAAGATCCTCCGGTCACGGGTACTCGTGTCGGGTTTTTCGGTGACCTCTGGTCGTCGATGACCTCCCTGTCGCTCGATTGGCGCCCGTGGGCGCGCGGGCTGGGGACGGCAGCCGCATTGATCGTGATGCTCATCATCTTCGTGTGGGCCGTCGGAGAGCTGTTCGACGCGCTTGGCGAGGTCTGGGACTCGATCGACAGTGCGTAGATCTCGTTGCGGCGTGCGCTAGAGCGCTGCACGGAGAAGCAGCGCGATCGCGGCGAGTGCGCAGACCACGAGAATCGTCGTTCGGATGACCTTCTTCGGTACCCCGTCGCGGATGCGGGTGGCGAGCCAGAGACCACCAACCGCTGCGGGCACCAGCACCAACGCGACCTTCACGTCCTGCAAGGTGAAGTTGCCGCTGGCCCATCGGAAGGAGCTGGAGGTGATGATGCCGAATGTGAAGACGAGGGCAAGCGTCGATCGGATCGTGTCTGACTCATCCCTCGTGTAGATGAGCGCGACCGGGGGTCCACCGATGGACGCAACGACTCCGGTTGTCCCCGATCCCACACCAGCGAGGAACTCCGTGGTCCGGTTCCGCGTGACGTGGTAGCCGGTTGCGATGACCACGACGGCCGCAAGGACGATCAGTGCGATCAGGAGGTCGAGCGTCCGTTCCGTTGCGATCCCCAGGAGGAACACCCCGAGGAACGCCCCCGGGATGCGACCGGCGATGATCCAGCCGACGCCGGAGAGGTCGACGGCGTGTCGTTCCCGCCATGCCATCGAGACGGTGATCGGCAAGGCCATGAGGAGCTGTGGCGCGGGTGCGAGAGCAGGATCGATCAGTGCAAGGATCGGGACGGAGATCATCGCAAAGCCGACACCCACGGTCCCTTGGACGAGTGCGGCGCCGGCGGTGATGACAGCGGCGACGAGCCACACGAACCAAGACATTCCAACGATTGTGGCAGACCCGTGTTTCCTGGAATCCTCCGGACACAGTGGACGGGTATTCCCGATCGCTCCCTAGATTCCACGGCGTGAGACGAATCCTTGTAGTCATGTTCCTCGCCGTCGTGGTCACTGCCTGCGGCGGCGCCGATGCCGATCCACTCATTGGGATCCGTGCATCGACCGACCCCGCCGTCGGTGACGATCGCTTCCTCTTCGCACTCAATGAGATCGACGGTCGTCGTCGCGGATCTCCTGAAGAGATCGTGATGGTCGAAGCGTCACCACTCGCTGCACCCGACACAGTGATTGAGGCCGAGGCACAGTTCGTGTGGGTCGTCCCTGATTCGTTCGGTCTCTACCGTGTGACGATTCCGTTCGACGTCGCTGGCACCTGGCAGATCGATTTCACGGTCTCGACGGGCGAGCCGACCGATCCGTTCCTCGTCGACGTGGCTGAGGCTCCGGCGACGGTGGCGATCGGCGCAGCGGCGCCTGCTGTCGCGACCCCGACCGTGCCGGAGACCGCCATCGAGGACCTCACGACGGATCCGGAACCTATGGCGTCCATGTATGCAGCATCGCTCGACGAGCTTGTCGGCAACGGCAGACCGACGGTGGCCCTGTTCGCCACTCCGGCGTACTGCGTTTCCGCCTCGTGTGGCCCCCTCGTTGAACATGTCAAGGAGATCGCTGCCACACGTGACGATGCTGACTTCATCCACATCGAGGTCTACGAGGGCTTCAACGAGCCAGGGTTTGCCCCCGATGCCGACCACCTCGTCCCAGCGGTGTCAGCCTACGGTTTGCCGTCGGAACCGTGGGTGTTCGTGATCGACGACAGCGGGGTCGTCGCGGGGCGGTTCGAAGGCGTGTTGGGCGATGGCGAGCTCGAGGCGCTACTCGATTCGTTCTGATGGGCCTCGGTCGGGTCGCAGTGATCGTGGCGGTAGGGCTCCTCGTCCTCGCCGCAGGGTGCAGTGAGCACGGAGCTGCGGTCTACCCCGACGGAGATCAGGTCGAGGGCATCGTCACCGAGGTCACGGTGGATGCCGGAACGGTCACAGCGTTCGTGGTGCGGACATCGGACGATCACTTGACGCGGTTCGTCGTCGGGACCGATCCGGTCCAAGGAGATCTGCCTCTCGACGATTTGCGCGACTATGTCGTCTCCGGAGAGTCGGTTGTCGTGGTTTCGGAGGATGGCCCTGACGGGTTGCCGACCGTGGTGGCTGTCTTCCGTTCGGACTGACAGCGGCGACGTCAGACGGTGAGCAGCTCGGGGTCGTCCGTCGGAACAGTGGGGCGGGAGATCGCCGTTGCGAGGCTCGCCACTACACCACCGGCCGTGATGCCGGCGATGGCGACCAGGATCACCATGTCGCCGATCCCGATGATGGCGTTGCCCTCCGAGATCGTCCCGAGCACGGTGACGCCGAGCGGCAAGACCACCATGGCGATGATTGCGGCGATCGTCCCACCGAGGGGAATGACGAGCCACAACGAACCCCCGGAGGTCTCAGGATCGATGACGCGGGAGGCTGCCCTCGCTCCGACGGCGATGATCGCACCGCCGATGAGCCCGCTCAGGATGGCGAGGTACCAGGTTGCCGATGCGGAAGAAGCGAACGACGGGATGACGTCCGATCCTTCGAGCTCCGCAGTGAACGAGCGAACCGCGCCTGCCGCAGCGAAGTAGGTGAACAGCGACAGTGCAAGGATCAATCCGGACACCGCACCGACGGTGAAGGTGGTCGTGTAGCTCGGCTTCATGTGCGCCATGTTAGCGATTGCCGTGTCAGAGCCATCGTCGCGCCGTCGAGGTAGCGGAACCTACGACGGTCGGCCTGTGCCGGTCAGCGACCGCACACATCAGGGGCGTAGATCCCGATGACCTTGTCGTCTGCATTGGATCCTTCGACGGGGCCCCACAGCAGCACGCTGCCGGTCGATGCGCTGCGCACCTCGAACGTCGGTCCGAGCTTCGGATCCGAACCGAACGAGACTTCCTGGTCGGCGTACGTGTCCTCGAGCTCTTGGACCGTCGCACCGATCGTCAAACCGCTGAGGGTCTCCATGCTTGCCGGATCGAGGCTGATGTCGCCGTACGTCACGTCGTTGCGGTAGCCGTTGAAGATCTCGACGCCACCGTTCTTGGTGACGATCGCCCGGAATGTGCCCCACGTGAGTGTTCTCTCCAAATCACCGGCACATACTCCGTTTGCCCCGGTGGATGACTGCCATCCGCTGTCCACGGCCGTACCGAACGAGGCAACGAGTCGCCCGATGGCGGTGGCCGCGTCCGTCCCGAAGTCGATGTCAGGGATGTCGTTGTCGTTGACGCGCAGTCCGTCCGTCTTCATCTTCAGGCGGTCGACCTCAATCGCCGGGTCCACGGGCGGGTAGGGCGTCGTCTCCGGGATCGTCGTCGTCGTCCCGTCGGGGGAAGTTGTCGTCGTCGCCCCTTCGAGCGTGGTCGTCGTCTCGCCGGCGACGGTCGTCGTGGTCTCGGAGGCAACCGGATCGCCGTCTCGCCCGAACAATTGGAACACGGCGACGGACAAGGCGACGAGAAGGAGTCCCAGGATCAGCCCCGTGAGCAAGGGAGAGCCAGGGGGTTGTGCCGGAGGGGGACCTCCGGGTCCGACGACCTGCGGTGGAGGAGTGTCGGCATAGGGGTCAGTCCAACCGGGAGGGTTCTCGTACGGATCCATCGGTTCGGTCATGGCGTGGCTACCTCGTCGTTTGCGGCATTGTATGACGGCGGGCCGGATGTGTGCGTTCCATCCGTTCCACGTCGGGTCAGTCCTCGCTCGGGAGCGCACCGCCGTAGTGCGCCTCGATGACTTCGCGAGGGGACATTTCCGCCTTGACGATCGACTGATTGGATGGGGACCGGGTGAGGTAGACAGGGATCTCGAGACGTTGGATGGAGTCGAGGTTCGTGTCCCGGAACGACCAGGCGAGACCCAATGCCTCCTGGAGGGACAGCGTGTCGCTGAGCGTGAACGCGTTCGAGACGCTCTCCACGACCGAAGCGAGCTGTTGCGGCGACTCGAAACGCTTCAGTTTCGCGATGAGCTTGAGGATGACTTCTTGCTGATGCTGGTTCCTCAATAGGTCGCTGGCGCCCGGCATCCGGTACCACCCGCCGTCACGGTTTTCCTGGGTGTGGCGCGAACGCACCCACGCCAGCGCTTGCTCTCCACCGACGTTGCTACAGCCGGCGGGAAGGTCAAGTTCGGAATCCAGATCGCGCACTGCGTACTCGAAGCACAGCTCGATGCCGCCTACGGCGTCGATGACCTGTTCGAATCCGTCGAAGCCGAACAGCGCAAAGTGGTCGACATCGATGCCCGTCAGATCGGACACCTTGATCGACAGCAGTGTCCCACCGTTGATGTCCTTGCTGGAGCAACCACGTGCGAGGACGTTGATGCGGCTTGATCCCCCGGTGCATGGATTGTCGATCCACAGGTCACGCGGGAAGGACATCATGAACGGCTCCGCACCGTTGGTCGGTTGCACCAGGTAGAGGATCACATCCCCGTTGCCGCTGGCAGCGTCCCCGCCGATCAGCAGGAGCGTGTTGAATGACTCGTTCGGAGCCGGAGGGAGTGTCGTCGTGGTCGTCTGACCTGCGATGGTCGTCGTGGTCTCGACCGGTTCGTCGACGTTCTCGGTGCTGGGCTCCTCGAGGGCCTGACGTGCATCATCGATCGCAAACCCTTCACGTTCGATGCTGTTCCACGAGGCGAAGACCTGGGCGCCGGAGAGGGCGATGGACAGTGCCATGAGCCCGACGACGCCGATCCCGACCCGAATCGCCGCACCGGCGATGGGGGCATCCGACCCGCCATAGCGCCGGGCGACCCACCACGCAGCCGTGCCTGCTCCTGCTGCGACGAGTGCGGTGGCGAAGAATCCGAGCGTGGTGTCGAGGAAGGGGAATGCAAGCGCGAACAAACCAATCGCAACGCCCACGAAGAGCAGGTTCGGTAGAGAGAGGATGCGACGCATTCGTGTGAGGGTATCGCCGCCGCGCTGTTTCGCGATGAAAACGAGCGTCGAACTGGGGCGCTAGGTCCGGTTCGTCACATAGCCGACGACCGGAGCGCCGACGTCTGCCAACTGGGTCACTGCCTTGCTGACCGTGGACGGCTCCGCACCGTCCGTCGTGACGAGGATCGAACCGTCGGCGTGGGCGCCGAGGTGTGCGGTCGCGTCCGACCACGACACCGGTGGTGCATCGATGAGCACGATGTCGGCGGTCTCCGCGACGGACTCGATCGCGTCAGCTGCCGCGACACTCGCGAGGATCGTCGCATTCTCATGTGGGTGGCCGAGGGGGATGATCGGGAACACGGTTCGCTCGTCGATCGTCACCAGGCGACTCGCCTCGGCAAGTGACGCGGTCCCGAGGGCGAGCTCAGTGAAGCCGGGTACCGGTCCTGTTGCCAGGAAACGAGAGATTCCGTAGCCACCCTCGTCGCTGTCGATCAGGAGTACTCGTCGACCGGCCCGAGCAGCCGCAATCGCCAGGTTGATCGCTGTCGTCGTCGCACCGTGTCCGGGCGCTGCGGCGGTGACGAGGAAGACCTTTCCGGTGGTCGTGCCATCGACTGCGGTTGCCACATCGGTGTAGGCAGCCGCACGGTCACCGATGGGAGGCGCCGCGATGCCGGAGTCCTTGGACGTTGGGATCCTCCCGAGCTCGGGAAGCGAGTCCAACGCCGATGGTGGCTTCTTCCGGAAGCGCACGGTCAGGAGTCCTGGCAGAGTGTCGGGCTGTAGATGCCCTGGACGACGCCATCAGCATCCGTGCTCGACACGGGGCCCCAGAGGAGGAGCTCGTTTCCGTCGCTCAGACGGAAGTGGTCGGCCCCGTCGATCACCTCGAACGTCACCGTGTAGGCGGCATAGATGTCCTGGAGCTGCTCGACCGTGTCACCGAGTGCGAGCCCCGACAAGGTGGTCAGCTCGACATCTGCGGTGCCGCCGTTGTCCTCGTATCGATAGGCGATGAACGTGCTGCCGTCACCATATCCGTCGAAGACCGCACGGAGCGGTCCCCACTGGAGCCAGTACCCGGCGTTCGTGTCACAGGCATCGTCGTCACCGGATGCTTCTGCCTCACCAAGGCTGGACGTGAAGATGCCCGCAACCTCCGACAGTGCCGTGCCGAACTCGACGTCCCCGACCCCCGCCGCTTCGAGCGTGAGATCTTCTTGGTCGATCGGATCGCCGACCGGCGGCCATGCGGAGGGCGGTGGGTAGGGGACCGTGGTCGTGGTCACCAACACCGTCGTCGTCGTGGTGGGTGCGGTGGTCGTCGTTTCGGCGACGGTCGTCGTCGTGGTCTCGGGAGCCATCGATGTCGTTGTCGTTTCGGTGCTACCGCTACCGCCGAACGCCAACCACATCCAGAACGCCAGCACACCGACGAGGAGGAGGATGGGGATCAGCCACATCCAGGCCTTTGACTTCGGTGGTTCCGGTGGAAGCGTCCACTCGTCCATGCCGAACTCGCCGGTGTCGTCGAGGTTTCCTTCGGAAAGGGGTTCACCGGGTGCACCGGATGCAGCGGCAGCAGCACCACCAGCGACACCGACGGCAGCCCCGGCCGCAGCGGGCGGGGGAGGGGGCGGTGGCGGAGGCGGTGCGATCCGTACGTCCATCCAAGGCTTGCCGCAGGTCGGGCACTCCGACTCGTCCGCAGGGCGGGCGGTACCGCAATGGATGCAAATCGGAAGGTTGGAACTTGTGTCTCCCATATGCGAGCAGGATACGAGTGCCTGACGTATGTGCATGGCTTTCGGCTGATCGGGATCGCAGCGGTACACCCGACCCGACGTATTCTCCGGTTCCAGTGTTTCGACAAGGATCAGGAAGATGAAGACGATCAAACTCATCGCGTTCACGGCGCTCATAGGGTTGGTGGTCGCCGCGTGTGGGGGCGGCGAATCTGCTCCTTCGACATCCGGCGGACCGGCCGGGCCGGGCGACATCGCTCACGGATCGGAGATCTACAAGGGCACCTGCGCCACCTGCCACGGTGGCGACGCAAAGGGAATCGACGGTTTGGGCAGATCACTCGTGAACAACGAGTTCATCCAATCGATGTCCGAACAGGACCTCGCCACCTTCATCAAGGTCGGGCGCGACCGCGACGATCCGGACAACACGACCGGTGTCGACATGCCGCCGAAGGGCGGAAATCCATCGCTCACGGAGCAGGACCTCAACGACGTCTCGGCCTATCTCAAGTCGTTGAACCCGTAGTCAGCCGCTGATCCGGTAGAACGCCGAGAATGGGTTCTCGATCGGGAGCTCCTCGCACTCGGCGAACCCGGCATCTCGTACGGCCCGAGTCAGCCCGTCTGCCCCCCATGCGGCACCGACGCCTGTTCCTCCCGTGGCGATCGCCTGGGGAAGACAGTGCAGCGTCGAGATCGCAAGGTTCAATACTGCGACGTCGTCGAGGGCGCCGCTGTCGTCACGTTCGATCCGTGGCTCCATCGCCAGTACGACCCCGCCGTCGGCGAGACCTGCGCGCATGTCCTTGAGTGCCGCCGTGGGATCGGGGATGTCGTGCAACACGTCGAAAGCCGTGATGAGGTCAGCCGGCTCACCGGTGGCCAGACTCGAGATGCTTGCGATCTCGAAGTGTGCATTGGGGAGGTCGCATGACGCCCGTGCCCGTTCGATGGACGTCTCGGATATGTCGATTCCGACGATCGTGCTGTTCGGGTACGCAGCGGCCATCGCATGAACAGCCGCCCCCGATCCGCATCCGACGTCGACGGCGCGTACCCCGGCGTCCAACCGATCGACGACATCGGGCATCGTCGGGAGCCACCGTCGGGTGAGCAGGATGGTCATCGACGGGCGATTCGCTCGGTCGATACCTCGGACCATCGCGGGACCGTACGCATCAAACGGAACACCGGCACCGGTGGCGCCTCCCTCGGCCAACTCGCCGGTCAGGCCGACCGCTGCGGGGAGCATGTCAAGCCATCCGGCGAGTGAGTAGGGGGAGGTGTCGTCGCCCAGGACGGCAGCGTGCTCCGGGGTCATCGAGTACCCCGATGTGTCGTGGTCGATCACTCCTGCGGCGGCGAGCGTCCGCAACACCTCGGTCGTGAACCGCTCGTCGACACCCAATGCCGATGCGATTTCGGACGCGGTCCCGCTGAGGCCCTGTCCGAGCTCGGACAGCAGACCCATGCGATCAGCGACCGACAGGACTCCGGCGACGGCAGCATGCCGAAGCGTGTTGGTGGTCTCGTCGAGGAATGCGCGCGCCGCAGCGCGGTCGATCGGTTGGCTCGGGGTCACGACCTCACTCTACGCCCCGGAGATCGGAGCTGCATTGAACGTGACGTTGAATCGCCGACACCAGATGGCAACCGTCGGATAGGCACCGAGGTCGGTGCCCGCAGGGATCTCATAGTTCTGGTTCCCCTGGTTGCCTTTGAGCTCACCGAGGTCCACGAAGTCGCCGTCGTCGTAGGCGGCGTCGTCGTCGACGAGTTCGCTCGTGGACAGGATCACCCTGAGATCGGGGCCGTTGTCCACATCGAGGTTCTCGAACCGCAGGATCCGTGAGCCGTCCTCGAGTTCGAGGATGCGTGCGGTGCCGGTACCGGCGTGGGCGAGGTCGATGAACTGACCCGCTCCGAGTTCGATCGGGTACTCGACCGCTGGCTCGGTGGTGGTCGTCGTGTCGGTCGGCGGATCGTCGTCCATGGACTCGATGGTCGTCGTCGTTTCATCATCCATCTGCTCGTCATCCATCGGTTCGACTGTCGTGGTCGGCGCCGCGGTGGGGATGGTGTCGTCGACGACCTGGTCGATGAACAGTGTTTGCGGTTGGAACCAGACGAGCACGACGGCGATGCCGGCGACGGCGCCGAGCCCGAGCACGGCGGCTAAGGCCGGGTGATTCTTGATCCATTCCATCGTTGGCACTCCTATCGGGGTCTTCGGTATGACAACCGAGCCTGCGCAGACGTCGTTCCCGAATCGTGGTGAACAGAGTCTTAACGAATCGGAACGAACTCGAACCGCTGCCGGGCTACCGATCGAGCTGCGTCGTCACGGCGACGCGTTGTCGGACCCCACATGGAGACGTCGTAGCGCGACCTGCAATCGGTAGTACCGCGGCTTTGCGCCCTACCTTCCCTACGTAGAAACAGGGTTCACAAACGGACACTCGTGTGTGATATTGGGAGGATGCGACGGCTGGTGGGCCGTCCATCGGCCGGGTCAGGCCCATTGGAGCAACGACCGTCGACCACCATGGAGGATGTTGGATGACGACAGGTTCGAAGCCGCGGAAGGCGATCGTCGACAGGGCAGCGCGCGAACGCGAAGAAGCGAAGGAACGCATCGATCGCGACACGCTCACTCGATCCCTCAAGGATCGAAGTACCAAGCTCACCGACGACCGCGGCCGCCTGACGACGGACCTCGTTTCCCAATACCTCACCTCCATCGGCGAGTTCGAATTGCTTACCGCCGAGAACGAAGTCGAGTACGCCCAGAAGATCGAATCCGGTCAGGTCGCCGAGGAACGTCTCGCAAGCGGCGACTACAAGGGCAAGGAAGAAGAGCTGATCCTCAAGCGGCAGGCACGGCGCGGTGCGCAGGCCAAGGATGCCTTCTTGACCGCCAACCTCAGACTCGTCGTCGCAAACGCTCGCAGGTATGCGAACACCTCAGGCATCGACTTCCTCGACCTCATCCAGGAAGGGAACCTCGGTCTCATCCGTGCGGTTGAGAAGTTCGACTGGCGCAAAGGGTTCAAGTTCTCCACGTACGCAACCTGGTGGATCCGGCAGGCGATCACCAGAGCGATCGCAGACAAGTCTCGGACGGTACGTATCCCGGTCCATCTCCACGACACGCTTGCTGCGGTTCGAGCTGCACAAGCCTCCCTCAAGGCAGAGCTCGGCCGTGATCCGAAGCCCGAGGAGATCGCAGAAGAAGCCGGTGTCGAGGTTTCGAAGGTCGAGTTGGCACTCGCCGTGGCGGACACGGTTTCCCTCGAACAGCCGATCGGTGAGGACGGTGCTCAGCTCGGTGACTTCATCGAGGACGAGGACGCGGCTGATCCGGTTCGGGTGACCGAGGAACTCGACATCGCCAACTCATTGCGGAAGTCGATCGACCGCCTGCCGACTCGTGAAGGTCGGATTCTTGCCCTCCGCTACGGGTTCTACGACGGGATACCGAGGACGCTGGAAGAGA
>JAUIIM010000065.1 GCA_030431785.1 Acidimicrobiia bacterium
AATGTCCCGTCTCAGTGACGGCGTTGCGCACCTCTGTAGCGGTGACCGGACTCGCAAGCGAGACGATCGACGGCCGAGGTGTCATCACTTCGCGGACCGCACGGTCGTCGAGGTGGAACAAGGCGTCAATGATCTCCCGTTCTGCCGCCTCGATGTGCCCCCCTCGTTCGCCGAGGCGGGCAAGAGCACGGATGTCGTCGTCCGTCACCCCGTCGCCGTCCCCGTTGAGGTCGACCCTGAGAAGGCGAAGCAGACCGCGGGTGATCATCGTGAAGAAGCTTGCGATTGGCGTGAGCACCTTCGACAGGTTCCAGATGGTCGGTGCGACACGGAGCGAGAACGCTTCCGGGTGACGCGCAGCGATGGTCTTGGGTGTGATCTCACCGAAGACGAGGAGTACGGCCGTCATCACGACCGTCGCTATCCACGGACCCCAGGTCTCTCCGAGCAGTGAGATGAACAGCAGCGTCGCCACGGACGCCGACAACACGTTCACGGCGTTGTTCGCCACGAGAAGTGTGGAGAGCATCCGCTCGGGCTGTGCGATGAGCTGCTCGAGCTTCCGGCCGGACGACGACTCCTCGGCGAGAAGGTGGACACGTTCTCGTGAGATTCCGATCAGGGCCGTCTCGGAGCCAGAGAAGAACCCCGAGGCGATCGTGCACACCGCGAGGATGCTGAGATAAATGATCGTGTCGCCGGTCATCGTGGATCCGATGACCGGGTGGTACTGGAAGGATCTCCGTCGGAGTGCATCTGTCAGGCTGCCCCGAGCACGCTGCGTAGCGCAGCCGAACCTTCGTCTTTGCCGACCCAATTCGCGGCG
The DNA here is from genome assembly GCA_030431785.1 of Acidimicrobiia bacterium. Lineage (GTDB taxonomy): Bacteria > Actinomycetota > Acidimicrobiia > Spongiisociales > UBA5794 > UBA5794. The sequence goes on from JAUIIM010000065.1 coordinate 827, forward strand.
CCAGCCCTCTTGGCGAGGAATGCGTCTGCACCTCGGTCGAGCAGGATCGTCACAGGGATCGGGTCCCTGTCGCGGGCTGCTGATCGGATCGAGCGCGTCACGGCCATCGCCCCCATGGATCCGACTTGCATGTCGACGAGCACGGTGTCGACAGCTTCGCGATAGGCAGTCTCGGCCGCCGTCCGGGGGTCGTCATGATCCACGATCGTGATGCCGGTCCCGGCGAGCGAAGCGTGGACACGGTCCCGGACGGAGTCGGTGTCGGTAACGAGCAGAATCGTCATAGCCGACAGGGTACCGCGTCGGCTCGGCGTCTGGCATCCCACAAGGGTTCGGCACTCGGGCGGAAGGAACTACCCGGGGTGCGATTCCTACCCTCGCGGTCGTGCGCCACCTCACTCGAATCGCCGTACTCGGTCTCGTCGTCCTCGGACTGTTGTCGGCGCTCGCCGGCGCCGTGGCTCAGGACGAGGACGAGCCCATTGTTGTGGTCGAGGTCGGTGATCCCATCGACCAGCGAGTCCTGGACTACATCGTCGACGCATTGGCCACGCCGGACGTCCACGCATTCATCCTCAAGATCGACAGTCCTGGGGTGTCGTCGGGTGACCTGACGCCCGTGTTGCAGGCGGTGGCGTCTGCCAACGCCCCGGTCGTCTCATGGATCGGGCCGAATCCGGCGGTCGCTTTCGGCGGGGCCGCATGGCTTGCGAACCATGCAGATGTGCGATCGGCTGCCCCAGGGGCGCAGATCGGGTATCTGGACCCGGCCGTGGTGCGGTCGGGGGAAGCATCCCCCTCGGCGCGCCCTGGTGACGACACGGTCGCCTTCCGAGCAGTCGCCGACTCCTTGGCCGATGCCACTCAGACGGTAGATCTCGAGACTCCGACGTTGCTCGGCTTCGTGGACCAGCTCGATCCTGCGCTCGGTCAGCTGGTGATCTCTCTTGACGGTGTGACTGTCGATCGGGGTGACCGCCAGTTCACCCTTTCGACCGCGATGACCGAGGAGATCGACGGGGAAGAGTTCCTCGTAGCCTCGCGCAGGGTCACGTTCCTGAAGACGGGACTGTTCGATCGATTCTTGCGCCTCGGTGCGCGGCCGGAGACAGCCTTCCTGTTCCTCGTGATCGCTCTCGCGTTCGCCGTGTTCGAGTTCTACGCCGCGGGTTCCGGTCTGATGGCTGGGGTGGCCGCACTCTCACTCTTCCCTGCCGGATACGGGCTCGCCACACTTCCGATGTGGTGGCCGTCCCTAGGGCTCGTGCTCGGCGGGATCGGAGTTCTCGTGTGGGGGTTCGTCCAGAATCGGGTCGATTGGCGTGCGGCGCTCGGTTCGCTTTCGCTTGTCCTTGGTGGGCTGCTCTTCACACAGACGCGTCCGATGTATCCGCCGGCACCCTGGCTCGTGATCGTCGCTTCCGCAACCGTCGTCGTCTTCATCTGGTACACCCTCACGACGGTGGTTCGCGGGCGATTCGCGACGCCGACCGTCGGCCGAGAGTCCATGCTCGGACGGCGCGCCGTGGTGGTCGATGAGCTGGAGCCGATCGGGGTGGTGATCGTCGACGGGGTGCGATGGCGCGCTGCCGTAGATCGTGGTGTCGTCGTGCAACCCGGAGCGGCCGTAGAGATCGTCGGCATCACCGGACTCCTGCTGGACGTCGAGCCCATCGGCGGGTCCTGATTCGCCATCCGTCCGTCGGGCATCCGCCTCGAGCGTTCGTGAGAGCGCGAAAAATACCGCTGGCGGGCTTGACCGAGAGGAACTAGGTTCGTCGTCGCGTGTCTTGCTGTTCATCAGCGGACATGAGCTGGCTTGGAACGACGAAAGGGCACCGATTCCTGTGATGGCACAAGACCGATCCTGGCACCCGATGGCGCTGTGCAGCGGACAGCACTCTCATCTCTTCTTCCCGCCGAGTACGCAGGAACGTAAGGACGAAAGGGAACGCCGGGAGATACGGGCCAAAGCGGTCTGCCAGGTCTGCCCCGTCGCATCCCAGTGTCGTGAGTACTCCTTTGCGATCAACGAGCCGTACGGGATCTGGGGCGGTCTCACCGAATCGGAGCGGCGTTCCGCGTTGGCTAGCTAGTCGGCCAGATCGCGAACGGTTCGCGCGTCGCCGGTGCGTCGCGTGAACCCCTGCTTGTCCATCCACTCGAGAAGCGGTACCGACTGGCGTCGCGCCATCTCGAATCGTTCACCGAACTCACTGACGGTGAACGGCTCGGGGAAGTCACGGAGACCATCGACGAGTTGGTCGATCTGACGAGACGTGAACACGACGTCGTCAGCGACCTGGATGGCATCGCCACGTCGCAACATTGCATGGAGCAACTCAGAGTCCGCCGGCAGGCTCGACGCACGTGGCACGCCAAACGATGCCTCCAGCAGCTCGACGGACTCCGCCCATCGACGTTCCTGATCCGCGTCGAGGACTGGTCGATGATCGATGGATGCCGCAACGCCTTCGATCAGTCGCAGATCGTCGGCGCTGTCGATTGCATGGTCAACGACGGGCCGGTCCATAGCAATCCGCGTCGTCAGTTCGGCGATGGGTATGCCATCGCGGAGCGGGTGTTCGGCGTGGTAGCCGCGGACGGTGTCCCGGATCCGGTCCACGAGATCTCCGACCGCCGAAGCTTCGACGTATGCACCTCCGACTGCGAGCGAGGCGTCCGGTTCTCGCCCGCCTGATGCGCGGAGCAGCTCCTCCCGGTCGATGGAGCGGTGTGCCTTCATCAGCCGGTCGACGGCCGAAAGGGACGGCTCGGCATACGCTGCCAACTGGTCGCGTTGGATCCGGTGCGGTGGCGTCGGGTCGATGATCGTCGCGCCACCGACCACGGTCTGTCGCCCCGCTTCCCGGATGACGACCCGATCCCCGATCGTGGCGGGGAATGGGCGGTCTGCGGTCGCCAGGTACAGATCCTGTGCGAGCGGTCGGAGACGAACAGGACGGTCAGCGGTTCCCGTGTGGAGGTGGAACGCCCCTCGTTCTGGCGGTGTTGCAAAGCCTCTTCCCGGGTGCCATTCCAGTACCACCCGGTGCGATGCCATCGAGGTCATGGGGGTCGAGAGCATGGAGCCTCGTCCGATCTCCCCGATGTCGACGCCAGTGATGTTGATCGCCGCCCGCTCTCCCGCCCGCACGAGCTCGACGGCATCGTCATGGCGTTGTATACCGCGTACCCGAGCGCGAGCTGCTCCGGGAACGACCTCGAGCTCGTCGTCGCGCTGAAGGACACCTCGCAGGACGGTTCCCGTGACCACCAGACCGGATCCGTGGATCTGGAATGCTCGATCGACCCACATCCGGAAGCCGACCTCCGATGACGGTTCGACCGTGCGGAGGGCTTCGGTCAGCGTTGTCCGAAGGTCGTCGATGCCGACGTGCGTCTTGGCCGACACCGGAACGATTGGCCACGTCGCGAGCGGTGAATCGGCCAACTCCTCGGAGATCTCGAGCTTGGCGAACTCGGCGGTGTCCTCGTCGACGAGGTCCGTGCGCGTGAGCGCGATGACGCCGCGTGCCGCACCGACCGCCTCAAGAACTCGAACATGTTCTTCGGTCTGGGGCATCCAGCCACTGTCGGCAGCGATGACGAGGAGCGCACAATCGACTCCGACGACTCCGGCCAACATGTTTGCGATGAAACGTTCATGGCCCGGAACGTCGACGAATGAGACGTCGATGTCGTCGATCTGCGTGTGGGCGAACCCGAGGTCGATGGTAAGTCCGCGTTCCTTCTCCTCAGCCCACCGGTCGGGATCCGTCCCCGTGAGGGCCAAGACGAGCGAGGACTTGCCGTGATCGACATGTCCGGCGGTCCCGATGACTGGCATGGTCAGCCGACCGCTTCGACGATTGCCTCGCCTACGAGAGCGTCCTCGGACGGTCGGACGCTCCGCAGGTCGATGCTGGCCACACCGTCTTTGCGCGTTCCGATCACGGAGGTCTTGGCATTGGCCAGCTTGAGCCACACGTCGTCGGGATCCCCCGGAAGGTGGATGGCAACGGATGGGATGGTTGCACCGGGCACGGAACCTGCCCCCGGAACGGCCTCGGACGCAACGATTTCGATGTCGGGCCACGGCGCCGCAATACGTTCCGCACGCTGCTGGAGCTCTTCGAGGCTCGCCGTCGCCATTGACCAGAACGGGATCGTGCGGACGGTGTTGTCTGCGTAGCGCTCCAGCGTTCCGGCGAGGGCTGCGATTGTGCTGCCATCGAGTCGAACCGCACGAGCGATCGGGTGGGACCTGATGCGATCGATCGACGCTCGGGAACCGGAAAGGATTCCTGCCTGTGGCCCGCCGAGCAGCTTGTCACCGGAGAACAGGACGACATCGGCACCAAGCCCGACCGTTTGACGTACCCCGGGCTCGTCGGAGAGCCAACGGCGTAGATCAGTCGGGACCCACGGCGCATCGGCATCGAGCAACCCGCTCCCGACGTCTGCGATGAACGGCGTCCCGGAGTCGTCGGCGAGCTGTGCTAGCTCTGCCCATGTTGCTTCCTCCTGGAAACCATCGATCCGATAGTTCGACGGATGGACCTTCAGGATGGCATCCACCGAGTCGACGACGGTCGCGTAGTCCCCCTGTCGTGTCCGATTGGTGGTCCCGACCTCTACGAGTTCGACACCGCTCGCCCGCATGAGCTCGGGAAGACGGAATGCGCCGCCGATCTCGATGAGTTCGCCACGAGAGACGGCCACACGGCCTCCCTGCCCGCCGATCGCAGCGAGCGCCAGCAGCAATGCGCCCGCATTGTTGTTCACGGCGAGTCCTGCTTCCGCCCCAGTGGTTGCGGCGATCAGTGGATCCAGGTAGTCGTGTCGGCTCGCGCGACGTCCGGTGGACACATCGACTTCAACGTTCGAGTATCCCGATGCGATCGCCCCGGCCTCGGCGGCGATGCTCTCGTCCCAGGCTGCTCGGCCGAGGTTGGTGTGGAGCAGGACCCCGGTTCCGTTGATCACCTTCTTGGGCCGGGCACGACCGACCGTGGCGACCCGGTCGCTGGCCGTCAAGAACGGATCCGCGGGCGTTTCACCGGCGAGAAGAGTTGCCCGTGCTTCGTCGATCACCGACCGCACGATGACGACAACGACTGCGTCCGGGACGTCCGATGCTGCGGACAGTTCCTTCGCCACCTCGTCAACAGCCGGTAGATCCCGAAGTTTCATGGCTGCAAGGGTACCGACGACGGGGTAGGACGTGGAACTGGCCCACGGAGACTGACCCCTCCATCGTCCGGTCGTCCCGGTCTCTGACTGCGCCGGTAACCTCACCGCATGCGCATCAAGACGTGGCTGTTCCTCGCCTTCCTCATCGTGCCGATCATCGAGCTTGCGCTGTTCTATGTCGTCGGCTCGTCGATCGGGCTGCTTCCCACCTTGTTCCTGATCCTCGTCACGGCCGTCATGGGTTCCATGTTGGTGTCGCGACAGGGGCGCGACACATGGATTCGGCTCAAGAGGGAGATCGCCACGGGGGAGTCCCCGTCAGCGACCCTGGTGCACGGGGCGATGATCCTCGTGGCCGGTGCGTTGCTCCTGACGCCCGGCTTCCTGACCGACGCGGTCGGGTTTGCGTTGCTGATACCTGTGGTCCGGGAAGCACTCCGCGGATGGTTCGTGAGACGTATGCAGACCCGTTGGGTGGTCATCCGGTGAGGCGTGCCTCCACCGTCTGTCTCGTTCGGGACGCATCCGGCGGTCTCGAAGTCCTGATGGTGCAACGACCGCACACTGCACGGTTCATGCCAAGTGCGTGGGTGTTCCCCGGTGGAGCCGTCGATCCGGACGACGCCGATCCGCCGGCCGAGTTCGGATCAGAGGTCTCCGACTGGCGCGTCGCTGCGCTACGCGAGCTGATCGAGGAGACCGGCATCTGGCTCACCGAGGATGGTGTCCGGGAGGGAGATCTCACGGAGCGAGCGTTCGAAGTGATCCGCCGCAAGGGCATGGCCCTCGACCCGGGTTCGCTCGTGTACTTCTCGAACTGGGTGACGCCTGAAGTCTTCCCGATCCGATTCGACACCCGCTTCTATCTCGCGATGGTCCCGACCGATACCAATGCAAGGGTCGACGGCCATGAGCTCGTCGATCATGCATGGGTTCGACCTTTGGACGCCTTGGACCGAGAGTCCGCTGGGGCATGGGATGTCGCTTTTCCGACACGTGAGACGCTGAAGTTGTTGACAAGCGAGCGAAACACCTCGTCCCTCATGGAACGAGTCGCTGCCATGGGGCCGATTCCGTCGATCGAGCCTCGCTTGTTCGTCTCCGAGACCGAGGCACGGATCCTTCTCCCCGGCGAACCCGGATTCGCCGAAGCTGGTCCGATGCAACACGACCCGACGATCCTCCAGCGCCTCGCCGAAGTCGTGCAAGCCGGAGCGAGTGTCCCCGCCGAGTTCAAGGCTCGCTCGTGAAACTCGAACGAGTACTGGCCCCGAATCCCAGTCTGTTCACCGGGCCCGGGACCAACACCTACCTCCTGGAAGACGACGAGGACGTCCTGATCGTCGATCCGGGGCCGATCATCGACACCCATGCTGCTGCCATCGTCGCCGCTCTCGGTGATCGGACACCGGTGGGTGTCGTCGTAACGCACACGCATCCCGATCACGCTCCGATGGCAAACCCTCTCGCCCGACGCCTAGGAGTACCCGCGATCGGCTTCGGGGTCGGCCCGCAGTTCGATCCGGACCGCTCGATCTCCGATGGAGCGACGATCGAGTTCGGACGATCGTCGATCACCGCGATCCACACGCCTGGGCACACTCCGGACCATCTCTGTTTCCGTATCGGTGACACGTTGCTCACGGGCGATCACATCATGTCCGGTTCCACCGTGGTGATGGAGGATGCAGCGGCCTATCTCGACAGCCTCTATCTGGTCCGTGACCTCGGTGTGGAGCGGCTGGAACCAGGTCATGGCGATGCGATCGACGATGCGGGGGTAGCGATCAAGGACTACATCGACCACCGTCTCGAGCGTGAACGTCAGATCGTCGAGGCCGTCCGGGCGGGCGCGGGAACCATCGGCGACGTCGTCGACGTTGTCTATGAAGGCGTGCCATCCGGGCTGCGGGCGGCGGCTGTTCACCAAGTGGTGGTACAGATGACGAAGCTTTCTGGGGATGGCGTTGTATGGTTCGAAACGGGCTCGGCGGAGGAGCAGGCACACGTCCGCGTCCGATAGGAACCATCGTGCGGAACCGAGCGATCTTGATCGTCGCCATCATCGTGGCTTTCGCCGCCCCCGCTTACGCGCAGTCCTCCGGAGAGATCACGCAGGCCGATGTCGATGCAGCGCGGGAGGAACGGAACCGCCGCGCACTCGCACTGGCAGAGACCACCGCCCAGTTCGAGCAGGCCGTGGCGGACGAGGAGTTCTCGAAGGAACGCATCGCCCACCTCGAGGTGGCGATCGCCGAGCTCGAGGCTGACATCGCCGACCGCCAGGTCCTTGCACGGGACCTCGTCCGCAATCGCTACATGTCCGGTGGAACGTCGGGGACAGAGCGATTGTTTGCGGTGTCGAGGTTCGAGGACCTCCCGATCCAATCCGAGTACTACGAGATCATGAGCGCAAGGGACCATGAGACGTTGCGTGGTCTCCAGGTGGCGGAGGAACTGCACCACGATCGTCAAGCTGAGATGGTCGCGACACTCGCGGAGCAGGAAGCACTGGTTGCCGACATCGTCGTCCTGCGGGATGAGATCCTCGCCGCCCTTGAGAGTGCAGACGCCGAGTACAGCGAGATCGCGGTCGCCTTCCAAGTGCAGGAGGAGGAACGACGACGCCGCGAAGAGGAGGAACGGCTACGTCGGGAAGCCGAAGCTCGGGCCGCTGCCGAAGCTGCCGCTGCCGCTGCGACGTCGACCACGACCGTCGCTCCTTCCTCGGGGGTGACGACCACGACGGCGCCTGCGGCTACCACGACGACATCGGGAGCGACGACCACGACATCGACCACCGTCCCGACGACCCCGTCGCCGGTGGTCACCGATGGCAAGACCTGTCCGATCAACGCGGCGACGTCGTTCTCCGACACGTGGGGAGCACCTCGTTCGGGAGGTCGAACGCACAAGGGAGTGGATATGATGGCTGCCCGGGGAGCTCCGATCGTCGCGATCGAGTCGGGGGTCGTCACACGTACGTCGAACAGTTCGCTGGGCGGGTTGTCGATCTACCTCACGGGGGCAAGCGGAAGCCGCTACTACTACGCCCATCTGGACGCCATCGCGTCGGGTGTCGGTTCCGGTACTCAAGTGTCCGTCGGCGATTACCTCGGAGAGAACGGCAGCACCGGGAACGCACCCGATTGGTTGCCGCACCTCCATTTCCAGTATGCACCGGCCGGGTCGGACTGGGTGAACCCCTATCCGCTCGTCCGTGCCTTGTGCTGAGGGTCGAGGGCGGACGCCTCACCGCCGTAGGGCGGTCCCACGACTGCGAACCCATCGCCGAAGGCGTCCTACCCTGCGTTCATGATCGATGAAGGACAGGTTCGGGCAACGCTCAAGCATGTGATCGACCCTGAGCTCGGTGTCGACATCGTCGATCTCGGGATGGTCGGCGACATCTCGATCGGTGCCGATGGCGACGTCGAGGTCGGGCTTGCGCTCACGGTGGCTTCGTGCCCGATGCGCGGACAGATCGAGACCGACATCGAACGTCGCGTCGGGAGTCTCCCCGAGGTCGCGTCGGTCGGTGTCCGTACGACGGTGATGTCCCAGGAACAGCGGTCGACGCTGATGGAGCGTGCAAGACTGCGGGCGAGAGAGCGTGCTACTCCTACCGCCGTCGACCCATCGACACGCGTGATCGCCGTTTCATCAGGGAAAGGTGGAGTCGGGAAGTCCTCGCTGAGCGTCAACCTCGCTCTCGCCATCGCTGATCAGGGACACAGCGTCGGGTTGCTCGATGCCGATATTTGGGGTTTCTCCACCCCGAGGATGCTCGGTGCCGACGGCGTCAGACTGCACGCAGACGAAGAGCGCAAGATCGTGCCGAACGTCGTCGATGGGATCCATCTCGTGTCGACCGGTCTACTCATCGACGATGAGGGGACCGCCCTCATGTGGCGTGGGCTGATGCTGTCGAAGGCTCTCGAGCAGTTCCTCAACGACGTAGCGTGGCCCAAGGATCTCGGCTATCTCGTCGTGGACATGCCTCCGGGGACAGGCGACGTCCAGATGGCCCTGTCGCGGATGCTGCCGCAGGCCGAGATGGTCGTCGTTACGACGCCACAGTTGGCGGCGCAGCGCGTCGCTGCGCGTGTTGCCGACATGGCACGCCGGTCGCACATGCCCATCGTCGGCGTGATCGAGAACATGGCAGGCTTCACCTCGGCGGACGGTGCGCAC
>JAUIIM010000066.1 GCA_030431785.1 Acidimicrobiia bacterium
GGAGCGTCTGGTGTGGGCGTATCCGTTCCGCTCGATGATGGACAGGGGTATCACGGTCGCAGGGTCCTCCGACTCCATCGTCGAACCACCGCACCCCCTCTGGGGGATGCAGGCGGCCATGGATCGCTACGGGATCGCCCCACACGAACACGTAAGCGGGGTCGGGGCCCTCAGTATGTTCACGTCGCATGCTGCTCGTGCCCTACGCGAACCCACACCGCTTGCTCCTGGATCACCCGCCGACCTGGCCGTCATCGACGCAAACCCCTGTACGGCAACATCGGCCGAGGTAGGGGGCGCAACAGTCCTCGACACGTATGTCGATGGCAAGGTCGTCGATGTCGACCGGAGCCTGCCCACCTGGTCGGATTGACTCACCGATCGACTCGGGCACACCGGCGATTCAACACACAGCATCCGATAGGATGAGGGCATGCGAATCACCATCGAATACTGCGCAGCCTGAAACTACACCTCCCGCGCCGTGAGCGCGGCTGAAGCAATCCTCGGTGAGTTCGAGCACTACATCGACGACCTCGTCCTGATCCCATCGAAAGGTGGCGTCTTCGAGGTCACCGCAGGAGACACCTTGGTCTTCTCGAAGAAGGCGCTCGAACGTCACGCCGAGATTCCTGAACTCATCGAGGGCTTGGACCCGATCATCGAGCGCTGATCTCCGATCGCTGCATCGCTGGTGCGATAACGGAGGTCCCCCGTAGGCTTGCGGCATGTCCAACGGGTATTCCAACGCGGTCCTCGTGCGCGAGCTCTTCGCCGGAGACGGACCGTTTGTCCACATCGCCGACACATTCGTCGCGGCGCGCTGTGCAGGATGCGGCTCAGAACTGACCCATGACCCTCGGTACGGGGAATGGGGCGGATTCTGCACCACCTGTTGGCCACACGAGCGAAGCGCCTAGCCTCCGCTGCCCATTGCCGCCTACTTGAGGGTCGCGCCCGACTCGGCGGACCCGACAAGCTTTGCGTACTTCGCCAGGACACCAGACGTGTATCGCGGTTCGGCAGGCTTCCACTCGTCATGGCGCCGACCGAGCTCTCCCTCGTCGACGAGCACGTCGAGCGTGCGGTTCGGGATGTCGACCCTGATGCGGTCCCCTTCCTCGACCAGTCCGATCGGCCCGCCATGTGCAGCCTCGGGTGCAACGTGGCCGATGCACAATCCGGTCGTTCCGCCGGAGAAGCGGCCGTCGGTGATCAGGAGGACGTCATCCCCGAGACCCGCTCCCTTGATCGCCGCCGTGATCGCCAGCATTTCGCGCATACCGGGCCCGCCCTTGGGACCTTCGTACCGGATGATCACGACATCACCGGCTTCGAGTCGGTGATCCCACAAGGCTTGCAACGCATGTTGCTCATCGTCGAACACCCGGGCAACGCCCTCGAACACGTCAAGATCGATCCCGGCGATCTTCACGACCGCACCTTCTGGGGCGAGTGACCCGCGCAGGATCGCAATCCCGCCCTTGTCGGCGAGGGGGGCATCGATCGGAAGTACGACATCTTGATCCGTCGGGACGACGATGCCCTCGAGGTTCTCGCGCAGCGTTCTCCCGGTCACGGTCATCACTTCGCCGTGCAGCAGGTCTGCATCGAGCAGAGCTCGCAGGACCACCGGCACGCCACCGATGCGGTCCAAGTCGACCATGTGGTAGCGCCCAAAGGGTTTCATGTCACCGATGTGGGGAGTCCGTCTCGAGATGCGGTCGAAGTCCTCCAGCGTCAGATCGACGCCTGCTTCGTTTGCGATCGCCATCAGGTGCAGCACCGCGTTGGTGCTCCCTCCGAGTGCCATCACCACCGTGATCGCGTTTTCGAAGGCCTCACGTGTCATGATGTCACGAGGCCGGATGTCCTCCTCGAGGAGGTTGACGACCGCCGCCCCGGACTGCCTGGCGTACTCCTCCAGTCGGTTGTCGACAGCGGGAACCGACGCCGATCCGGGGAGCGACATCCCGATGGCCTCGCCGACTGCTGCCATGGTGTTTGCGGTAAACATGCCTGCGCACGATCCGGCTCCCGGGCAGGCGTTCTGCTCGATTTCGAGGAGCTTGGCGTCGTCGATCCTGCCCTCCGAATGTGCTCCGATGCCCTCGAACACATCGACGATCGAGATGTCCTTCCCGTCGACGCGTCCGGGAAGACTGGAGCCGCCGTACAGGAACACCGACGGGAGGTTGTGCCGTGCCGCAGACATGAGCATGCCGGGAAGGGATTTGTCGCATCCCGCGATCGCGACCATCGCATCGAAGCGTTCAGCGTGCATCACGAGCTCGACTGAGTCAGCGATGACCTCCCGCGACACCAAGGACGCTCGCATCCCCTCGTGTCCCATCGAGATGCCGTCCGACACCGCAATCGTCGCAAACTCGAGACCGACGGCGCCCGCTTCGCGCACGCCGATCTTGGCGAATCCGGCGAGTTTCGGGCCGGTCACGTTGCACGGTGTGACTTCGTTGCCGGCCGACACGACACCCACTTGCGATCGGGCGAAGTCGTCTTCGCCCAACCCGACAGCTCGGAGCATCGCGCGCGCACCTGCTCTGGCCGGACCGATGGTGACGTCTTGGGAGTGGATCTTGGTTGGCATCCCGCGAGCGTAGGAGGGACAACCATCGAAGGCGAATTGGGAGACCGCTGGGAGTTGGTGGTTTGGTAGTTGGGGCTAGCCCAGCTCCTGGCTCCTGGCACCTGGCACAACCGACATCCGTTGGCCATAGGGGCGGACGGAGACAGGCCCGAATTTGAGTGTCGTATCGGAAGGCCAGCTCTAGCCTTGCACCGGATGTCACAGATCACAGAGACCTTCCCGGAGATCCCGACGGTTCCTGGGGATCCTTCCGGCCCTTCCAAGAAGAAGCGGCGGTGGAGCCTGCCCCAGAAACTCATCGTCGGCGTGCTCGTGCTCGCCGTCGGGGTCGTGTTCGGCGGCTTTGCGTATCTCTCGTGGACCGAGGGAAAGATCGAACGAATCGCCTCGGACGACTTGACCTCGTTGAACACCGCACCGGTGGTTGCCGGCCAGTCCGAGACGTTCCTCATCGTCGGCGTCGACGACCGCTCGACACTGCCGGACGACTGGGACGACGACGCCTATGCGGATGTCGCCGGACGGCGCACGGATGTCATGATCCTCGCCCACCTCACCGATGATGCCGGGATCCAGATGGTCAGCGTCCCGAGGGACCTCAAGGCGGACATCCCGGGCCACGGCACGAACCGAGTCAACGCTGCATATGTGATCGGTGGACCTGACCTGCTCGTGGAGACCATCCAGCAGGAAACGGGCATTCCGATCCACCACTACGTCGAGATCGACTTCGCGGGTGTCGGAGCGGTGGTCGATTCCCTCGGTGGCGTCACCCTCGACTTCCCGCTCGCGATGCGCGATACCCAGTCGGGCTTCGAGACCGAAGCGGGGACACATACGCTCAACGGCGAGCAAGCCGTCGCCTATGCGCGCTCACGCCACACGCTCGTGTACGAGAACGGCGAATGGACGAGCTCCGGTGCCGGGGACATCGCTCGCACCGGTCGTCAGCAACAGATCCTCATCGCCCTCTTCTCGCAGGTGACGTCGCCATCGAGCGCCTTCAACCTGCCGAGCTTTCTCCCGACATTCGCCGATCAGATCACGGCGGACGAGGGCCTCTCGTTGGCGAAGATGACTGACCTCGGTCGTCGTGCGCTGACGATCGACTCACGTGCGATCGATGCCGTGACTCTGCCCGTCCAGAACTCACGCGGTTCCGATGGACGGGCGTACGTCATTCCCGCCGATGGTTGGCAGGCGACGATCGATGCGTTCCTCGCAGGAACGACGCTGCCGTAGTTTCGAAGCACTCGACTATCCGGCGAGGATCGCGACTGCATCAAGGAACGCCTCCACCTCGGCCTCGGTGTTGTAGGCATGCACTGAGGCACGGTTGAGTTCGTCGAGATCACGCATTCGCATGTCATGCGGCGACGAGTTGATGGTCGAGTGCGAGATGTTGATCCCACGCTCTCCGAGCAGCTCGACGACCTCAATCGCATTCCGTCCCTCGATCCGGAACGAAACGATTCCACCCTGTACCGATCCGCGGTCCAGGACCTCGACGCCATGGGTTGCTGCCAGGCTGGTGCGCATCGACGCTGCCAGCAACCTGATCCGGTCCCATATCTGTTCGATACCCACGCCTTGGGCGTAGGTGACCGCAGCGCCGAATCCAGCCAGGTTGACGTATGACCGTTCCCATGACTCCAAGCGTCGGCCATCGGGCTGGAACACGATCCGGGTGTCCGACACTTGCGTGGAGTGGTTGTCTGCGAAAACGGGAGTGAGCTCGAGGAGTGCATCGTGGTCGACCCACGCAAAGCCCACCCCCCGCGGACCACGGAGGAACTTGCGTGAGGTTCCGGTCAGGAAGGTGCACCCGATCTCGTGTACATCGATGGGCAACTGACCGACCGACTGACACGCATCGAGGAGGAACGGCACTCCCGCAGCTTGTGCGATCCGCCCGACTTCGGCGGCCGGATTGACGACGCCGCCATTCGTCGGAATGTGGTTGAGCGCGATCAGCGTCGTGCGATCGTCGATCGCCGATTCCAATGCTTGGACATCGATCTCACCCGTGGATGCGTCCTCGACCACGTCGAACTTGATCCCGTAGCGCTCCTGGAGCTGGAGATACGCGGCCCAGTTCGACCCGTACTCGGACGAGGTCGTGAGGATGCGGTCTCCCTCCTTGTGTGGAAGAGAGTAGACGACCCTGTCCCACGCCACCGTCGAAGAGTCCGTGAACGCGATCTCGGACGAATCGCCGTTCACAAGCCGGGCGGTTTCGTCGTAGAGGTTTGAGAACTCGGGTGCACGAGCCTGAGCCGCCTCGTAGCCACCGATCGATGCCTCCAGCTCCAGATGACGCTTCATCGCATCGATCACTGGTGTCGGCATCAAGCTCGCACCGGCGTTGTTCAGATGGATGACATGGTCCACACCCGGCGTGTCGTTCCTCAGTGCAGCGACATCAAGAGTCACGCTTCGGTCCCTCTCTGCATCGCTGGCACGATAGACAGGGGCCCGACCGTCGGTGCGATACGCTGCGCCATCTCACGTCAGACCGAAGAGATGCAATGCCACCAACAAGTGAAACGCAGCGATCAGGGTGGGTCGGGAGCGGCCGCTACTTCGATGCTCTCCTTGCCGCCACGGTCCTGCTCCTGCCAGCGTGGTCATTGAGCTTCGCGAACAACGCAGCTGCAACCATCTACGCATTGGCGCTGGCCTCAGCGGTCGGTGCCCTCCTCAGCTTCCGCTGGGCCGATTGCGATCGGCACCGATGGCGTAGACCATCCACCCTTGTAGCCGTGGCTGTGGCTGCGTTCACCGTTGTTGGTTTCGCCGCCAACGCCTCGGGGGCTGGAGCGCTGCTCACCGGAGCGGGACTGGTCGGAGCCGGATTGTCACTCGCCATCGGCACGTTCGACCGTGACCAACTTGCTCGGCGTATCGTCGTTCCGCTTTCCATAACCTTCGTCCTCCAAGCCGTGCTCGCGACCGCCCAGCTCGCTCTGCAGAGACCGTTGGGAATAGCATGGCTGACCGGCGTGGATCAGCTGTCCACCATCGACGGCGTGACACGGCCCCAAGGCTTGTTCGACCACCCGTACGAGATGGTGGTCTTTGCCCTTCTCGCGATCTCGCTCGCTCTCGTGTGCTCCTATCCCGAGCGATGGCAATGGCTCCGATGGCTGACGGTGTTGTCCGGAGGCGTGACGATCGCGATCACCTACTCACGTGCTGGGGCTATTGCGTTCATCTTGCTGCTGGCCGTGGCTGCCGTGGTGCTCCGATCCGACCGCACGGCGCGCGCGCTCGTCACAAGTTCTCTCGCCGCAGGTGTGGTCGTCGCAGTCGTCGCCAGTTCTGGGTGGACGGCACGCGTGGACCACACGACAGGTGACTCACTCGACGAGATCTCCCACGGTCGAATCCAACAACTAGAGGACGCGTGGATGCTGGTGCAAGAGCATCCTGTCTTCGGAGTGGGCCCGCGACTGACCCAATGGGTCCTGGAAGCCCGCTATCCGAACAGGACGCAGATCTTCCCCGTCCACAACGTCCCGATCCTCATCACCGTGGAGTTGGGGATCGTTGCCGGTCTCGTCGTCTTCGGCCTCCTGGTCGCCGTAGGGGTCGCGGTCGTGCGGAACCGGGGGCCCGCGCTCGTCGTCTTCGTGTCGTTGGTGCCGTTCCTGATGGTCGACCACCTCCTCTACTCGATCCCGATCGGTCTCCTCATGTGGGCGATCTGGGGTGCAAGCATCACCGTGCTTCTCTCGGCGTATTCGGATGGTCGGAAGGCCGATACGCTCGCCGCTACGAACTGAGGAGGAACGATGCAACTACCCGACGAGATCGCTGCCGCACTCGATGAGAAGGTCTTCGTCCATCTGGCGACACTGAATGATGACGGATCGCCGCAGGTCTCGGTCGTGTGGGCGATGAGAGACGGAGACAAGGTGCTCGTGTCGACCGCCGAAGGACGCGTGAAGACCGCCAACATCGCGCGTGATCCGAGGGTTGCTCTCTCCTTCACTCCGCCGGACCAGCCGTACAAGAACATCGTCATGCAAGGAAGGGTCACGAAGAGCGCCGCCGACGGGAAGTGGCTCATCGATGCCCTCAGCGAGAAGTACACAGGCAACCCCGACTACCAGGGCCAGCCGGGCGAAGTACGGGTCAACTACGAGATCACGATCGATTCGGTCGGGGGCTGGGGCTGAACCACCCGTCCGAGCCTAGGCGAAGGGGTCCTCTCGCTCCCGGGCTTCCCGCGCCGCCTTCGCATCATCCTTGCGACGCGCGATACGGGCCGCATCCGAGGTTCGGCGCGCCGCATCGATCTGCTCCGCACTGAGACGTCGGAAGGCTTCGAGACGATCAGCATCGATGGTGCCGCTCTCGACCGCCTCGATCACGGCGCACCCAGGCTCGGCACCATGCGAGCAATCACGAAAGCGACAACCCGACGCTCGAGAGACGATCTCGTCGAACGCATCACCGAGACCATCCGTATCGGCTGCGAGACCAAGAGAGCGGATACCGGGGTTGTCGATCACCAGACCACCGGTCGGGAGGACGTGCAACTCCCGATGGGTCGTGGTGTGTCGTCCCCGTCGATCACTGGCACGTACCTCCCCCGTCCATGCAACCTCGTCCCCCATGAGCTGGTTGACGAGCGATGACTTCCCAGCACCGGACTCTCCCACCAAGGTGGCGGTGTGCCCCTCCAGCATCCCCCGGATCTGGTCGAGGCCCCGCCCGTCCTCGACCGACACGGGTATAACCGGTTCATCGATCTCCCATGACCGTATCTCGTCGATCACCGGTGTGGGATCGTCGATCAGATCGGCCTTGGTCAGGACCACGACCGGTGGCGCACCGATATCCCAGGCGAAGGCCACGAATCGCAGAACCTTGGAGCGTCGGAGTGTCTTATCGAGCCCGAACACGACCACTGTCAGATCGACGTTCGCCGCGAGGGCTTGCTCACCGAGCTCGCCGCGGTCTCGTACCAACACCGTTCTGCGGTCGAGCACCCCTCGGACGGTCTCCTCGTCGATGACCACCCAGTCGCCGACAGCAACTCCCGAGTCTCGGGGAAACGTCGCATGGATCTGCTGGTATCCGTCAGCAACGAGGACTTTGACGCCGTCGTGACGGATCACGCGGCCGGGCGTACCATCGAGCGTCGATTCCGACAGCGTGCGCTGCCACTCCGCATCCCAACCGAGGGCGCGCAGCGATGCCGCTGGATCAGCCAAGCGCCCTGTCCAGATCGGAGATCAGATCGTCGACGTGCTCGATACCCACCGAGACACGCACCAACGACTCCGGCACCTCGAGATCGGTCCCTTCGACGGACAGGTGGGTCATCGAGGCAGGGACTTCGATGAGCGATTCGACGCCACCGAGCGACTCAGCGAGGAAGAACAAACGCGTCTTGGTGACGATGCGATTCGCCGCTTCGAGCCCCCCGGTTGGGGTGAACGAGACCATTCCGCCGAAGCCCGACATCTGTCGGGAAGCAACAGCATGGCCGGGATCGCCGATCAAGCCCGGGTACCAAACGCTGTCGACGCGCGGATCGGTGTCGAGAAACGATGCGATCGCCGACGCATTGGCGCAGTGACGGTCCATGCGCACACCCAACGTCTTGAGCCCACGGAGGACCAGGTACGCATCGAAGGGACCGGGCACGGGACCGGCGGCATTCTGGAGGAATCGGAGACGTTCCAGCAGGTCGTCATCTCCGGTGACGATGACGCCGCCAACCGTGTCGGAGTGCCCACCGAGGTACTTCGTCGCGGAGTGGACCACGAGGTCGGCACCGAGTTCGAGGGGTCGCTGGAGGTAGGGCGTTGCAAACGTGTTGTCCACGGCGACGAGGGCACCGATCCCGTGGGCGGCCTGGACGACGCGATCGATGTCCACCACACGAAGCAGCGGATTCGTGGGGGTCTCAACCCAGACCAGCTTGGTGTCCGGCGTCATCGCCGCTGCAATGCCGTCATCCGTCGTCAGGTCTGCAGCGGTCCACTCGATGCCGTGTTCGGAGAGCACTCGTGCGATGAGTCGGAACGTCCCGCCGTAGGCATCGTCAGGGAGGACGATGCGATCACCCGGCTTGAGCAGATACCCGAGCAGGGCCGTAGCTGCCAAACCCGACGACGTGGCGATCGCTCCCCCAGCGGCACCGACCCCGGGACCCGCCCCTTCGAGGGCGGCGATCTGTGTCTGCAGCGCCGTCCTCGTCGGGTTGTCGGTGCGGGAGTACTCATACCCCTTGTGTACCCCGGGTGCTTCCTGCACATAGGTCGACGTGGCGTAGATCGGAACGACGGCCGCGCCGGTTGTCGGATCGGGCTCCTGACCGGCGTGGATCGCAAGTGTCTCGAATTGGTCCTCACTCATGTGGCGAATCCTTCCGACGCCATCCAGTCGTCGTTGAAGATCTTGGACAGATAGCTCCGACCGCTGTCCGGGAGGATGACGACGACCATCTTGTCCGGGTTCGCCTCGGCTTCGCGCAAGGCACCGACGACGGCCATGCCACAGGAACCCCCGACCAGCAGGCCCTCTTCGAGCGCAAGACGGCGAGTCATCGCAAACGCTTCGGCGTCCGTCACCATCTGATATCGGTCCGTGAGATCCGGGTCGTAGGTCTCGGGCCAGAAGTCCTCACCGACGCCCTCGATCAGATACGTCGTCACGTCGTCCTCGGTCGCTGCGGTGTAGATCGAGCCCTCCGGATCGACTCCGACGACCTCCAAATCGGATTTCATCGACTTGAGATACCGTGCGTTTCCGGAGATCGTGCCACCCGTACCCACACCGGCGACGAAGATGTCGAGCTCACCTCCGGTCTGTTCCCAGAGTTCCGGTCCGGTGGAATCGACGTGGGCCTGAGGGTTTGCCGGATTCGAGTACTGGTCCGGTCGGTAGTGCCCCGGCCGGTCAGCGAGCTCGTTTGCGACCGAGTAGTACGAACGCGGATCCTCAGGTTCTACGTCCGTCGGACAGAGGACGACCTCGGCACCGTACGCACGGAGAAGATCCTGCTTCTCCTTCGACTGCTTGTCCTGCATGACACAGATGAGTCGGTAGCCGCGAATCGCTGCAACCATCGCCAACCCGACACCCGTGTTGCCCGAAGTCGGCTCGACGATGGTGTCACCGGGCTTGAGCCACCCGTTCTGTTCGGCTCGAAGGACCATGCCAAGACCGATCCGGTCTTTGATGGATCCGCCGGGATTCATGTACTCGACCTTGGCGATCAGGTTGCCGTTCGGGTGAAGGCGCGACAGCCGTACCAACGGCGTGCCGCCAATCGTGTCGACGATGTTCTCATGGATCTGCATGCCGCTGAGGGTAGGGCACGGCGCGGAGGCGTGGGGTCGCGTGGGGCGCGTGGGGCGTATTGGCGTGTGGCGCGGATCGATGATCCATGATCGAAGATCGTCCCCGCTTGCAATCGGAGATCGGAAATCGGAGATCCGGAATCTGGCATCTGGCATCTGGCATCTGGCATCTGGCATCTGGCATCTCAGACAACGTATCCTCCACCGGATGACCGAAACGCTGATCAGCGCCCGCGGGCTCCGCAAAGAATTCGGGGACTTCACCGCCGT
>JAUIIM010000067.1 GCA_030431785.1 Acidimicrobiia bacterium
AAATGGGAACGCCTCGGTCGTTGCGATCACCACCTGTGCGATCTGGAGCGCGAGAGCGAGCCCGGCCACGATCCGCCCGTTTCTGCGGGTATCGAGGAGGGTTGCGAATGCAACTGCCCAGATCGTCAATCCCAAGGCGATCGGGGCTGCCGGGGGTGCAAGCAGCCACAAGAAGAAGGCGACAAGGATGTCGAAGATCGCAGAGACACGAATGCTCGACAGACGGACGATTCGGCCGGCGAGAAGCGGAGCGAGACCGGCGACGGCGATCAGCGATGCCCCGATCAGGCGCGTCTTCAGGTCGATGGACGGAGCGATGACCAACATTCCACCCGCAGCGAGATACCCGATGGCGCGCAGGCGCAACAGTGTTGCGATCAGCGTCGATCGTGCAGTGCGGGCGCGGGTAACGGTGGCCATTCAATCTGGTATCGGTCAGTTCGATGATTCAGTTGAGCCTTCGCCGAGGCTCTTGGCGCCATCGCAGCCCGAACCAAGCGCCCCGTCACCATCATCCCTGACCGTGGCATCTCATCTGCTCCCGATCACGAATCCGACCCAGGCAGCCGCTACCCCGAACAGGAGCGGGACAAGGGTGATCGCAGCACGCTGACGTCGCGTCTGTTGCGCTTCGACTTCCACCATCCATGTCGAGAACGTGGTCAATCCTCCCGCGAGCCCAACGGTGAGTACCTCGTTGCTCATGGCCGAGCCGAGTCCGACGATGAAGCCGAGCAGGAACGACCCGATCGTGTTCACCGTCGCCGTCCCGACTGCCGGGGATCCGGTGACACGTAGCGCAAACTCGGTCGTGCTCCAGCGAAGGACCGCACCGAGACCACCACCGATGAGGATCAGCGCCAAGGTCATCGCGGAACCCCCGAACGTCGGGCTCCGAGGCGCCTTCCGACCGTCGCAGCGGCCCAGCCGACCACGATCGACGCCACCGCAAACGTCAGTGCGATGAGTGGGAGTCCCTGATCGACACGCTCGACGATCGAAACCGTGTAGGCCGAGAACGTGGTGAACGAACCCAGGATCCCGACGCCGGATATGGACCATGTTCGAGACCCTCGATCCACGCTCGCAACCAACCAACCAAGACCGAGCGAACCGGCCGTGTTTACGAGGAGGAGCGTCACGAGGATCGAGAAACCCAGTGCCTCGAGCCCCACGTCGACTCCGTGGCGGACACCCGTACCCATCACGCCACCGGCGAAGACGAAGAGGAGCGTCCACGAGGTCGTGCGGGTGTTCATGTCCGACGAAGCTACCCGTGAGGGTGCAACAAGCCGAGGTTGCGGCTATTGCTCCGGGTCACACTCGGAGCCGGTCGCATCACCCGGCTCTGTGACGCCGGCGTCCTGGTCACGGATGACCTGCGAGATCTTCTGTCGGATGCGATCGACGTCAGGGATCGCGTATCCCTGAAGATCTCTCTCGTGCGCGTAGTAGCCGGGGCGGAATCCGAAGGTCGCTACATCATCGAAGTCGAGACCCGCCGCCATGTCGAACAGATCAGGAGCGAACGAAATGGGTACATCGGTGACGAGAGAGCCTTCGAGCGCGTCGACGATGCCACCGAATCCTCGCAGGAGCGTCAACGGCGACGCCTGAGCCGCGATGGCACGCAGCATGCAGCGCTGCCGCTGCATGCGGACGTAGTCGGAGGACCCCTTGCGTGCCCGGACATACGCAAGTGCCTCCGGGCCGTCAAGATGCGCCCAACCCACATCGACGTCGACGGTCGCCCACGGGTCGCCTTCACGCGGAGGGGAGACCTCCGACTCCAACGGCTCCTGGACGTAGACCTCGACGCCACCGATCGCATCCACCAGATCGACGAAGGCTGCCATGTCAACGAGCGCGTAGTAGTCGATGTCGAGACCACTCACGTGGGACAGGACATCCCGCAGTGCAGCCATGCCGGGATCCACCTCATTCGGGTAGGTCCCCGTCCATCTCCGGGTCGTCGGATACAGCGCGTTGAGGTACTCCGGGAAACAGTCACAGCTCTCGAATGCGATCGTGGTCGTGGTCGTGCTCGTCGGCTCTTCTCCGAGGGATGTTGAGGTCGACGGTGCTGCCGTCGTCGGTGGCGTGGTTCGCTCGATGACGCGACGCTCGAGCGTTTCGAATGCACCCTCCCACCCGCGCGGGAGGGGTGTACTGCTGAGGTTGCGCGGGAATCCGAAAAGGGCGGCCTTGCCGGTTGCGGGGTTGATCGTGGCCACGATCATCGTGTCGGTCCTGAGCCCTCCGCGCCCGGGACCGCTGTCACCTCCGGCCAACAGGATCGTGATGCGGTCATCTCCGACCCTTTCCGTTAACGGCAGGAACGGCGCCGTGGACGGGACGCCCCCAGAGTGTTGTTCCTGCCACACCTCGACGGCATCGGGATCGCCCAGACCCGGCTCGTAGATGCGTCCACGCAGTGCCACACTCGTCGTGTCCTCGTGTTGATATCGGACGACGATCGGGTCGGCGACGAGATCCGCATCTGATCCGATCGGTATCACGGGCTCTCCGGGCTGTTCGGTGCCATCGACGAACGCGATGTCGACGAGCCGCATGGCGTCATACGTGACATCTCCGACGATGAGATGCGGGATCGCGATCAGCACGCCGACGATGACCGCACCGACGAACGCCATCCCGGCATCGATCGGGGCTTCGTCGCGTACGCCGCGGAAGGCATCGATCGCGGCCGCTCCTCGCCATACCGCCGCAGCGATGTTTGCTACGAAGACGGTCCAGAGCACCGTATCGGACACCGCTGCCGTCGCAAGGGACCGAAGGTCGGGAGCCCAATAGGCCAAGAGTGCGGTACCGACGACGATGGGGGTGAACCAGAGTGCAGCTGCCCGATACCGGCGGCTGATCAACTGGCCGAAACCCGGGATGATCGCGGATGCGATCGCGGCAACCCATCGCATCAGTGTGGACGGTTGCCGCGCGGACGGCGTCGGAGAGAGCTCAGGCGCTTCAGTGGCCACGTTCGATACCGTCCGGATTCATTTCTGTACGGTACCGAATTGTCGCTCTAGCGCCTCAGACGCGGCACTCCGATTCCGAACCCGTCGAGAACTCGGTGTCCTCGTCAGCGTTCAGCGCCCAGTTGACCATCGCGTGGATGCGCAAGAGATCCGGCGTTGGCTTCCCACGGTGATCCACGGTCGGGGTGTAGAACGGAGGCACGAATCCCACGGTCGCGATGTCGTCGAAGTCGAGCGCCGCTACCTCGTCGAGCAAGGTGGGCAGGTAGTCGATGTCGATGTCGGTGCGGACACTTCGCGACATGGCCCGTGCGAGCGCCGAGAATCGTGAGACGACCCGTCCAGGGGTGAGCTTCGCGGCCATCGCCTTGAGCATGCACCGCTGACGCTTCATCCGCGTGTAGTCGCTCGTCGTCTTGCGCTCACGGGCGTACGCCAGCGCATCGAGGCCCGATAGTCGTCGCCAGCCAGGCGAGATCGTCACCTCGTGCCACTCTTCACCTTCGTTTGCCGGCGACATCTCGATCGTGACGGTGCTCGTCACATAGACGTCGATCCCACCAAGTGCGTTCACGACGTTCACGAAGCCGCCCATGTCGACGAAGGCGTAGTAGTCGATGTCGATCCCAAGCATGATCTCGAGTACGTCCCGTAGCGCCGCAAGTCCTGGATCACGCTCGTCGGGATAGGTCTCCGTCCAGCCACGGGTGAACGGATAGATCGCATTGATCTGGTCGGGGAAGCAATGGCACGGGACGAACTGGTCAGGCTCTCCATCATCGTCCTCATCGGTCCACTGCCTGCGCTCCTCCCAGGGCGTCAGCTGCTTCTCGAGATCGGTGAAGGCAGTCGACCACTCATCCGGCAGCGGCACGTGGGTCATATTTCTCGGGATCCCGAAGATTGCAGCCTTTCCCGTGTTGGTGTCCAGGGTTCCGACCATGATCGAGTCGGCCCGCGAGCCCGAGCGCCCTGGCCCGCCGTCGCCACCGACGAGCAAGATCGTGATCCTGTCGATGCCTTCGGCATCCTCGCCGAAACGATCGACGGGGTCCCCGGTGGTGTCGTATCGCGGGGCTGCGGCAACGGCATCAGGGTCGCCAATCCCCGGGGTGAACAACAACGACTGTGGCTCGCGGCCGGGGTACCTCGTCACTGTCAGCTTCGGATCCGGAGGTGGTGGCAGGACCTCGTCGTCGACATAGAGATCCTCAGGCTCGATGACGATCGGCTCGTACTCATCGCCCTCCGCCACGAACACTTCGTCAAGTGCATGGGCAGCGTCGAGGGTGTACTGCGTGACGACGATGTGGGGAGCCACGACAGCCACGACGACGATGGCAACGACGGACATCGACCACCACGTCGTCTTCGTCCCCGACAACGAGAACGCATCCGTCACGGCGGCGACGCGCCAGATCGCGATGGCGAGGTTGACGATGAGCAGCGACTTCAACACCACCGGTCGCACCGCAAGCCCCACGATCTCGATCGTGTCCAGATCCAGCGCAACGACGGAAACCACGGCGAGGAGAAGGACGGGTGCTGCAAAAAGCAGTCCGCGACGAACACGTCCGAGGTACCCCTGACCCAACCCGGGTATGAGGCCGGACAACACTGCGGCAACGAGGCCATTCCGGCGCATGTGACTCCTCCTGTCGCGAAAGCATAGGAGCGACAGCAAGTTGGGGAGGGTTGGGGTTGAGGCGAGCCTTGAGCCATGAGCCATGAGCCCTGAGCCATGGGCCTTGAGCCGGCGGGGTCAATCTGCCACGATCGATGATCGATGGATCACTGATCGATGGATTCCCTTCCTCGTGTGAGCCGTATACGGCAAAGCACAAGTACCCTCCACGCCATGCCCCCTTCCTCCCTCCGGAATGTCGCGCTCATCGCGCACGTCGACCACGGCAAGACGACCCTCGTCGACGGGCTGCTGCATGCCGCCGGTGTGTTCGCCTCGCACGAGAAACCGGTCGATCGCATCATGGACAGCGACGATCAAGAACGTGAACGCGGGATCACGATCCTCGCAAAGGCTGCTTCGATCACCTGGGGCGACACGAAGATCAACCTCGTCGACACGCCGGGCCACGCCGACTTCGGCGGTGAGGTGGAACGGGCCCTGATGCTGGTCGACGGCGTCCTCCTCCTCGTCGACGCCGCCGAAGGACCGATGCCCCAGACCCGCTATGTGCTCTCCAAGGCGCTCGAACGCGAATTGCCGGTCGTTGTCGTGGTGAACAAGGTCGACAAGCCAGATGCGCGTGCCGCAGAGGTCGTCGACGAGATCTACGAGCTCTTCTTCGACCTCGACGCAGGTGAACATCAGATCGAGTTCCCGATCGTTTCAGCGATCGCTCGAGATGGGATCGCCGTCGAGGGCATCGGTGTCCCCGGTAGCGATGACAGCCTCGCCCCGGTGCTCGATGCAATCCTTGACACGATCCCGGCGCCGACCGGCGATCCAGCGGCAGCGCTCCAGGCGATCGTCACCAACCTCGATGCGAGCGACTATCTCGGTCGCCTCGGCATCGGACGTGTGATCGCCGGAACCATGACGGCGGGAACCAGAGTTGCCCTTGTGCAGGATTCGGACGACGAACCGATCAAGCGCAAGCTCGGTCAACTCATGGGGTTCAGCCAACTCGGGCGCGAGGACGTCGACGAGCGTATCGCCGGAGATCTCTTCGTCGTCGCCGGCTTTCCCGAGGTCCAGATCGGTGACACGTTCGCCGATGCGGACGAACCTGTCGCACTCCCCCGGCTGGAAGTCGACGAGCCGGTGCTCCGAATGACGTTCGGGGTCAACACGTCACCGCTGGCCGGGACGGAGGGAACGTACGTGACGTCGCGGCAGATCCGAGATCGCCTCGAGCGCGAGGTGCTCGGAAACGTCTCGATCCGGATCACGGAGACATCCTCCCCCGAGATCATCGAAGTGGCGGGGCGTGGCGAACTCCAGCTCGCCGTCCTTATCGAGTCGATGCGTCGCGAGGGCTACGAGATGCAAGTCTCTCGCCCCGAAGTCATCGTCAAAGAGATCGACGGCACCGCACACGAACCCACGGAGTATGTCAGCGTCGACATCCCGGACGAGTACGTCGGTGCCGTCACGCAGGCAGTTGCTCCCCGGAAGGGCAGGATCGAGGAGCTCGTACCGGGAGAAACCGGACGCACCGTGGTGACGTTCATCGCCCCGTCACGAGGTCTGCTCGGCCTCCGTTCGCAGCTTCTCACCATCACCCGCGGCACCGCCCTCGTCCATCAGCACCATGCCGGATGGATTCCGTGGGTCGGTGAGCTCCCCCATCGTCACGGTGGAGCGATGGTCGCTGACCGTCGTGGCACGTCCACCGGCTTTGCCCTCGACAACCTCCAGAAGCGAGGGGAACTCTTCATCGGTCCCGGTGTCGAGTCCTACGAGGGCATGATCATCGGTGAGGCGTCACGACCGGAGACCATGGTCGTCAACGTGACCAAGGGGAAACAGCTCACGAACATCCGGACCCACTCGACGGACGAAGCGATCAAACTCAAACCCCCACGGGATATGGGGCTCGAAGCGGCGATCGAGTGGATCGCCGACGACGAGCTCGTCGAGGTCACCCCGGAGTCGATTCGTATCAGGAAGCGACTGCTCACCGAGTCAGAACGCAAACGAGCCAAGGCGAAGTAGCGCGCAGAGCCATGAGCCATGAGCCGTGAGCCGTGAGCCAAGAGCGAAGAGCCATGGATCACCACCGGTTCGTACTTGCTACTTGCTACTTGCTACTTGCTACTTGCTACTTGCTACTCCGAGCTTCGCTCGGTCACATCATCCCCAGGGCGGCCTTGGTCCTGGGACCGACCAGACCGTCGACCCACAGCTTGTGGTACTGCTGGAAACCGAGGACCGCACGCAAGGTGTTCGGCCCGAAGATCCCGTCGGCCGTGCCCGCTTCGAACCCGTTGTCGTTGAGTCGCTTCTGGAGGTCACGGACCTCGGCCCCTCGTGAACCGAACCGGATGATGTCATCGTCCGGGGCGTCCGACGTCGTCCCCGCAAGCGCGGTCTTCGTCTGGCGCCCTACGATGCCGTCCACTCCGAGACCGACCGAGGCTTGGAACCGCTCGACGCCCTCTTCGGTCCGAGGTCCGAAGCTCGCATCGGCACTCCCGACGTCGTACCCGAGGTCGTTGAGCGTCTGTTGGAGGACACGGACGTCATACCCAGAGGTTCCGAGTTTGAGGACACGAGCACCATCGTAGAGCGGGTGCCGTGGACCGTCGCCGACGTCGTTGCCGCCTGCAGCGACGAGCGCAGAATAGGGGTTCACCACAACACCGTCGGGAGTGTGTAGTTCGAAGTGCAGATGCGGGGCCGTGTCCTCGGCGTTCCCGCTGTCACCCACCCATGCGATATGTTGTCCGGCGGTGACCCGGACCCCCGGGGTGATTGCCTGCTTGATCCCCCACCCTTGTCCGTCATCTGTCCCCGTCGTGTCGTTGTCGAGGTGGATGTACCACGACTGCCAACCGTCATCGTGTTGGATCACAAGGGAGCAACACCGGTGTGGGTTCATGTGCGACTGCGCCGTCCAGTTGACGTACTTGACGTACCCGTCGGCGACAGCGACGACCGGGGTCATCTTGTCTGCCATGATGTCCTGCCCCGTGTGGAATCCGTGGGAGCGACCGGCCCAGAAGGTGTCGTTGAAATGGTGTTCGCCGTCGACGGGGAACACAAGGTCGTAGTCGACGTCCTCGCCGATGTCTGTGGCATCGGCCGATGCCATGGGCAGGAACGAGATGAGAGCGACGACCGCGATGAAGAGCATCGCAGCCCGCGTGGTGGTTTCAGTCCGCATTCCCTAGGTATCGGCATTGCCGAGTGCCGATAAAGAAGAAAGTGGTCTGTGACACCGCAGCGTCACAGACCACTTCTCACATCAAGGGTCGGTTCTCAGCTTGGTGGGAGCACCTGCGGTGAGGGATCAGTCGTCCACGTACCGACGGACTCGTCGACGGTTACGACCGCCGCATCGATCGCATCGAGGAACCATGCATCGATCACCTCGGCGCTCGCCTCGCCCTCGAGGTACTGGCGTACGAGGTCCGCATCCGCGGTCTCTCGTGAGTCCACACGGATGATGTGGAAACCGAACTGGCTCTCGACCGGCTCGGTCGGGACACCGATCTCCGCTGTCATCGTGGCATCGGCGAACTCTTCGACGAACTGCGTCGGGGTCGTGCAGCCGAGGTCGCCACCGTTGGCTCCGCTTCCGGGGTCGGTGGAGAGCTCCATTGCGAGATCTTCGAATGTCTCGCCGTCCTCGATGCGGTCGAGTACGGCGTTCGCCTCGTCCTCGGTTGCGACGAGGATGTGCGCCGAGCAGACCTCGGTCCAGTCTCTCGGGAACGCATCAAGCTCGGCCTGGATGTCGTCATCCGTGATCTCTTCGACGTCGTCTGCGAGTGCTTCGGTGACGAACTCCTGGATGATCAGCTGGGTCGCAAACATGCGGATGCCGTCTTCACTGGCGTTCACCTGTTCGAGGTAAGTCTCGAGATCCGCCGCACCGGACTCGGCCACGAGCTGCTCAAGCCGTGCGTCGACCTCGTCCGCGGTCGGAGACAGATCAAAATCCTCGGCCGCGGCTTGTTCCACGGCGAGCCATTGGATGGCAACCCCTAGGTAGGTGAGGAACTGCGAGTCGAGGATGTCGTCGGTCTCACGGACCATGTTCTCCACCTGCGACCGGGTGAGCTCGGTGTCGCCGACCGTCGCAACCACGCTGGAGGAGCTGCTACAAGCAGCGGCGAGCAGCGCGATGGCGGCGACCAAAATCGTCAATCGTTTCACTTCTGACCTTTCGATATGTACCGGCAGGGTATGGACACTGTCTTCCTAGGGCGCTCACCCTCCATGAGAAATCCATGAAACAACCGGGAACCGCACGCATGACGCTCGTCGTCGGAACGGGGAGAGAGAAGGAGACTCCCGCATGAAACGCACACCACTGATCCTGCTCGTGGCAACGGTCGCACTCGCCGTCGCGGCATGCTCGCCGTCCACCACCGTCGAGAACTATCCGTCCGACGGAGCCAACCAGTCCGGTATCTCCGTAAACGGCCGGGGACAGGTCACGGGCGCACCCGACACCCTGACGATGACCTTCGGCGTCGATGTGCGGCGCGACACAGTCGACGAGGCCGTGAACGTCGCTGCTGAACGTGCAGACGCGCTCATCGAGGCACTGAAGGATTCGGGCGTCGCCGAGGAAGACATCCAGACGGCCAACTACTCCATCTGGCCCGAGTACGACTGGACGGACAACCGTCAGGAACTCATCGGCTACCGGGTGACGAACTCCGTCATCGCAAAGGTCAGAGACCTCGAGTCTGCCGGAGAGACCATCGATGCGGCTACCGCTGCCGGTGGCAACGAAGTGACCGTCCATGGGGTGTCGTTCTCGATCGAGGACAACGATGCGCTCATCGAAGCGGCACGCCAGGCTGCATGGGACGATGCGTTCTCGAAGGCCGAACAGCTCGCCTCACTTTCCGGTGTGGACCTCGGCTCGGCCACGTCGATCTCGGAAGACTTCTCGACGCCCTCGACACCGATCCCCTACGCCGAGTTCGCTGACGAGCTCGCGGCGACGGACGGTGCGTTCCGCACGCCGATCGAGGCTGGCGAACAGTCCGTGGTCGTGAACGTGTCCGTTCAGTTCCGGATCGAAGGCTGACGGTCCCGGGAGCGGACGACGGAAGACGACCGCCATTTCGTCTTTCGTCGTCCGCTCTCCGTAGCTATGGTGGTTCCCGAGGTGTAGTCGGGAGGAACATGCAGAACGGTCGACTTTGGACCGCCGCGGCGGTCCTCGCTCTTGTCGCTGCTGCGTGTGGCGGCGGAGATGCCGCGGAGACGACCACGACGTCGACCACGATCGACTTCGCGACGACCATCCCGAGTTCGACGACGTCGACGTCGAGCACGACCACCCTCGCCACCACCACGACGGAGCGACTGGTGGCGACCGCGACCACGTTCCGCGTGCAGCAAGATCTCAAAGCACTCGGCTACTTCGACGGGGTGATCGACGGCGTCG
>JAUIIM010000068.1 GCA_030431785.1 Acidimicrobiia bacterium
GGGCGATCGCATCGGGAGTCGGCGGTCGGGGCAACGGACTGTGGTTCTTGATCGGGGTCCGCGTCTTCGGCCAGCTCGGCGGGTCGACCGGGTACTCATGGTTGATGAACGTCGGATCGGCAGAACCTTCGATCAGCCAGGTCTCGGTACCAACGCTGATCCCCGAGAATGCAGTTCGGATGCGTACCTCACCTTTCCGGAGTTGTGGCTCGGCGACTTCACGAACGACCGGTGCGCCACCGGATGCGAAGACTCGTTTCATGGTGTGACGTCCTTAATTAGATATTGTTCACAAGTTTTGAGTATTGTACACGAGATGAGCAAACCCACCCGGTCGTGCATCCACCCACACGGTAGGCCATGACTGCGCCCCTCGTTACTGTGCTCGATCCGCTCACGTGGACCCACGGGTGGTCCTACGAGATCGAAGAACGCATCCTCAGCGACCACGGCGTCGACTTTCGTGTCCCCGCCGACGAAGACGAACGCGATGCCCTCCTTCCCCAAGCCAGGGTGATCATCTCGAGCAGCCTCGTGAAGGTCGATGCACCCCTGCTCGCCCGATTCAAGAAGTGTGTCGGCATCGTCTGCTACAGCGCAGGCATGGACGCCGTCGACCACGATGCCGCCCGAGGTCTTGGCATCACCGTGACGAACGTCGCCTACAACTACACAGAGGTAGCTGATCATGCAATGACCCTCTTGTTGACACTGCTACGGAAGATCCCGGAAGTGACGGAGGCAGCAGCGAAGGACGAATGGGATCTCCGCAACCTTCCGCAGATCTGGGAAATCCCCCGCCTCTCCGACCTGACACTTGGCGTCGTCGGCGCCGGACGAGCCGGGCGAGAGGTCGGTGGACGGGCCCGTGCGTTCGGGATGCGCACCGTTGCGACCTACCGCACTCCGCCGGAGATCAACGAACCCCACTTCGCCCACCGATCGCTGAACGACCTCGCCGCAGTATCCGATGCGGTCGTGCTCTGTGCGTCGCTCACCCCCGAGAGCCGGCACATGATCGACGACACGTTCTTCGAACACCTCAAGCCCGGGGCCGTTCTCGTGAATGTCGCCCGGGGTGGCCTCATCGACGAGGCTTCGCTCCTTCGTGCTCTCGACAATGGCGTCGTGAGCGCCGCTGCACTCGACGTGCGGGATCCCGAACCACCCGAGCCCGGGGATCCACTGACCGCTCACCCGCGGGTGATCCAGACCCCACACATGGCCGGTGCTTCCCACGGAGCGTCGGTCGCGCTGCACGAACGCACTGCACACAGGATCATCGATCTCCTGGCCGAGACGCGGCCGGGCGACGACGACAACGACTGACCAACAACGAACGTGCGGCGTCCAACGGATGCACACGACGAACCAGGAGCGGAGCATGAACATCGACCCGGGCAAGATCATCTGTGTGGGCCTCAACTACGCCGACCATGCCGAGGAAGCAGGGTTCGACATCCCGACACGACCGATCCTCTTCTCGAAGTGGACGTCGTCGGTGATCGCCGACGGCGATGCCATCCGGATTCCTTCATTCTCGACACAGATCGATTGGGAAGCAGAGCTCGGCGTGGTGATCGGAACGACCGCCACATCGGTCCCCGAGGACGAAGCGATGGAGGTCGTCGCCGGGTTCACGTGCGTCAACGATGTGACCGCCCGCGACGTCCAGGCTGCCGAACCCCAGTGGGTCCGCTCCAAGTCGTACGACACGTTCGGCCCAATCGGTCCGCACATCGTCCCGCGAGATGAAGTCCCTGACCCACAGGACCTGCGGGTTCGATGCTTGGTCAACGGAGAGGTGATGCAGGACGGATCGACCAAGAACATGGTCTTCTCGATCGCTTCGCTGATCGCCAACATCAGCAATCATGTCACGTTGTTCGAAGGCGACATCATCGCCACCGGGACCCCAGCGGGTATCGGCCTCTCGAAAGACCCGCAGCGATTCCTCACCGCCGGCGATACGGTCACCGTGGAGATCGAACACGTCGGCACCCTCTCGAACCCGGTGGTCAATGCCTGAATGGATCGCCCATGAGGCGTCGCGTGAGGCGACGGTGCGGTGACAGCCCGAGCGTCTCACTACGTTGCAGCCGACCTCACGTCGGTCCGGTGGCCGGTCGACCCAGCCGTCTCCCCGGACGGAACACGACTCGCCTACTCCGAATCGTGGCTGTCGACGCACCAGGACGCACTCACCTACCGGCTTTCCGTCGTCGACCTCGGTTCACCGCCCGACGGGGACACACCACACTATCCGGGTGCGCACGGGGCACGCTGGTCACCGAATGGATCGACCATCGCTGCGCTCGTCGAGGACCCCGGAGGCGACCGAGTCGTCGGCATACTCGACAGCAACCTGCAACCCGTGTGGCTCCCGAACACCAGGGGGCAGGCAACACACCTGTCGTGGAGCCACGACAGTTCCTCCCTTGCGGTCTCGATCCAGCGCACCGACGGCCGTTTCGAGACGCACATCGCCGACATCACCGGGCGCGGGATCTCGGAATTCGGTGTGGGACCAAGCGACCATGACACGCTCCCCGAAGCGTCACCGCTCGACGACCGCATCGCCACGGTGGCCGCCCACGACGACGCGCTCGTACTCGCCGTGCATTCGACAGCGGGCGCACCTCCGCTCCGATCGTCGAAACGGCTCTCTGAAGTACGTGCAATCCGATGGAGCCCCGACGCCACGCACCTCGCGGTCCTCGGTAGACCGGCCGGAGCCGCCGGATGGACCAATCAGGCACTCTTCATCGTCGATGCTGCAACCGGGGCTACAACCCGCGTCGGGGCCGACATCGATCGGAGCATCGGTCAGGTCGTCCGTGGAGACGATGAACGCGGCATCGGCCACCCCGATCTCGCCTGGACCGCCGACGGGCGATCGGTGCTCGTCCTGATCGCAGACGGTGGAAGCAGTGCACTGTATCGCCTCGACATCGACGGAGAACACGAGAAAGTGACGGACGCCGATCCGTGCGTCCTGCAATTCGACCATTCGCAGCGAACGGGAGCGACCGTCGCTTCGACGTCGAGCCCGACGAATCCGGGAGAACTCCGAACCTTCTCGCCGCCTTTGACGACCGGCGCACCGATCGTCGGTACGGTGCACCAACCGAGACCCGCACCAACACTCCATGCCACCCACCCCCTACGACTCGCCTCCGATGACGGAGCTGCGGTCGACGGCTGGATCACGATGCCGGCGACGACGCCCTGTCCCCTCGTTGTGCAGGTCCACGGCGGACCGCACTACCCAGTCGGGAACCGATTCTCCTTCGACGCCCAGCGGTTGGCTGGAAACGGCTTCGCGGTCCTGCGTCTCAACCCACACGGAGCCCAGGGGTACGGAGAGGAGTTCGCGGGATCCCTCTATGGCCGATGGGGCTCACAGGACCTTGCCGACATCCTCGCCATGGTCGACGCCGCAACCGACGCCTATCCGATCGATCCGACACGTCTCGGCATCATCGGGGAGAGCTACGGTGGGTTCATGACCCTCTGGGCACTTGCACACAGCGACCGGTTCTCCGTCGGAGTATGCGAGAACGCCGTCAGTGACCTTCGGCTCGCCGCGGGCGTCAACCCCGCGTTCTGGGAGTCCGAGCTGGGGGCAACTCCGTCGTCGAATCCTGCCTTGTACGAGGACCTCTCCCCCATCACGCACGTCGACCGGATCGAGGCACCGCTGCTCGTCATCCACGCCGATGCGGACCTCATCAGCCCATACCAGCAAAGCGCTGCACTCGTAGATGCAATGCGATCCAAGGGCAGAACCGTCGATTTCGTCACCGTGAGCGGAGCCGGTCACTTCGAGAACGTCACAGGCAGACCGAGCACCCGGATCCCGAAGCTCGAGACGGTCGACACCTTCCTCCGGAAGCATCTCATGCCTGCAGACCGACCAGACCAAGGAGCGTCATGAACATCAGGACTGTCGAAGCATTCGTCGTGAAAAACGAGGTGTCCCCACGTACCGGTGTATCGATTCTCTATGTCGACGCGCATTCGTTCGTCGTCGTGAAGGTGACCGACCAGGAAGGCAGGGTCGGCTGGGGTGAGACGAACGCTGCTCCCGGCGTACTCGACTGCGTCGTATCGGTCGGATCGTCTCTGGTCGGGACGGACGCAAGTCTCCGGGACCATCTCGACACGGTCCGATACCGTGCGGGCTCGCTGGCAGGCGGAGGCTTCGCCGCCTCGGCGCTGTCGATTGCACTCGAGGATCTCACGGCGCGACGGCTGGGAGTTTCCATTGCAGAGATGTATGGGGGCCCGATGCGCACCGATGTGCGTGCCTATGCGGCGAGTGGCGGATACACCGAGGGAGAGCACCCGTCGGTTACCTGGCCCCACGAGGTCGAACGGGCGATCGCTGCGGGCTTCACGGCGCTGAAGCTCCGTGTCGGTGGCTATCCGATACGCGTGGAAGCTCCCCTCTTGGAATCCGTCGCCGCATCCGTGCCGGAAGGGTTCGACCTGATGGTCGATGCCAATGCCGGGTACGCGATGCCACAGGCGATCGAGATGGGCCACGTCCTCCAGGACCTCGGATTCCGCTGGTACGAGGAGCCGCTCATCCAGCACAGCGGCTACGTCGGTTACCCCGAGCTGACCGCTCGACTCTCCATTGCGGTCGCCGCGGGCGAAGCCCTGTTGGGCCCCCGAGCCGCGTTCCGGTTCCTCGCCGAGCGGACCGCCGACATCGTCCAACCAGACCCGGTGATCTGCGGGGGTGTGGGAGCGACGATCACCATCTCTGAGATGGCGGCACACAACGGAATCATGGCGACGCCCCACTGTGCCAACTCCGGGATCGGGCTCACGGCATCGCTCCACGCCCTGGCGTGCCTACCGAACGCAACCCGAGCCTTCCACGCCCTCGAACCGTTCCTCGAATACGGCATCGACGGAAGCGTCTGGCGCACGGCACTCTTGCAGCAGCCCCACGAATTGACCGATGGGAGGGTGCCGATACCAACGGGTGCGGGCCTCGGCATCGACGTCGACGAGGAGCACATCCGCGAGGTTGCTATCGCAACGGGGGTCAGCAACTGATGGACGCGAGTCAAGAAGCGATCAACGCCTTCATCGCCGGCCAGAAGAACCTGATCCTCGCGACCATCGCCTCCGACGGCTCACCACAACTGTCACCACTCTGGTTCGACTGGGACGGGGAACGCTTCGTGATCTCGACGATCACGGACACGGCCAAGTGGCGCAACCTCCACCGTGATCGACGGTGCACGATATGTATCGACGACCCGGACACCGGTCAGATGATCGTGAGCCCTGGCTCGGCCGACCTCATCGAAGGCGCGGCGGTCGAAGCACCGACACGAGCAATCCTCAAGCGCTACTACCCGGACCGGCCCGCAGATGCGCAGGCCCACTACGACCGAATCATGGCGGGTCCCGAACGCGTGGTCATTGCCTTCACCCCCGACCGATTCATCACGCGGAATCTGGCTGACTAGGGCTCTCGTCCGTCCCCGGCGCAGGCGGCTCGATGGCGACGAGGAATTCCTGGGGGACCCCCGTGTCGCGATACGTGGCGAGCCGCTCAAGGACCGGCTGGGCCCGACTGTCGATCCGCTCCTGCTGCTGGACGTGGTCTTCCCACGAACCTGCCCGGTAGACCTCGACAACACGGTTCCGCTCCGTTGCGGACCGGTAGACACCCCACTCGCGGGCACCGGTGCTCAGCCGAATCCGACGCAGTTCACCCAACGCAGCGGTGAACTCCTCGAACTCCGACTCCGGAACCCGCCATCGGTTCACGACGAGCCCCGGGAGGTGGATCTCATCGGAGGGAGCAGGCTTCGCCGTCGCCAGGTCGGCCGCACCCATCGAGACCGGCGGTTCGATGTCCTCCACCACGGGGAGTCGAAGACGCAGCGATGCGAATCCGACGACCACGACCCCGATCGAAAAGACGGTGAGCGCAACCGATGCTCCGTAGACGTCGCCGATCTGACCTGCAACGACGCTACCGATCGGGATGAAGCCGAACACGGACAGGATGAAGGCACTCATCAACCTGCCCCGCACCCACCCGGGGCTGAGGAGCTGGAACATGCTGATCATCGTGGCGAGGATCCACGACCACAACAAGCCGGCGCAGAAGACCGCTACCCCGGTCACGACGAACATTTGCGACTGC
The DNA here is from genome assembly GCA_030431785.1 of Acidimicrobiia bacterium. Lineage (GTDB taxonomy): Bacteria > Actinomycetota > Acidimicrobiia > Spongiisociales > UBA5794 > UBA5794. The sequence continues at coordinate 6,176 of JAUIIM010000068.1, forward strand.
CCGGCGACGACACCGACAAGACCCGTCGCGACGATCGATGCCGGCACCATGAAGCTGCGCAGTACGGAGGACCCGATACCTCGGGAAAGCCCCCCGACGACCGCTCCGACCCCGAAGGATCCGAGCAGGAGACCGTACGCGACGGCACCCCCTCCCAACGCATCTTCGGTAAGGCTCGGAAGCATGGCGCGCAACGCCGCCGACGTGAATCCGAACAACGATCCGAGCAACAGCATCGAGAGCAGGTCTGGTGAGAAGCGGATGTACCGCACCCCGGTGGCGATGGCGTTCCCCATCCCCGCGCGGTCGCGCGTGGGATCCACCGCCCGCGTGCGGATCGACACGATCACCATCGTGAGATACCCGACCGAAGCGACCAAGAAGGCGACACCGGCCCCGAATCGGGCGACCAGGAGACCCCCGATCACAGGACCTACGGCATTGGCCACACCACCGGTCGTCGAGTTCAGCGACACTGCTCCGGGGACGAGGCTGGTCGGTACAAGATCGCGGACGATCGCCTGGAGGGCAGGGTTGAGGAACGCGACGCCGATCCCGATCACCAGACCGAGGAACACCAGGCGCGGCGGGGTCACCTCGTCGAGAAGGTCAAGGACGGCCATCGAGCAGGCACCGAACGTCATGATCGAGGCTGAGACCACGAGGATGCGACGACGATCGAACAGATCGGCCGCAGCACCGGCAGGCAACGACAGCACGAGGAGCGGAAGCGTCGGGGCACCGATCATCAGGCTCACCCACAGGGGCGAGCTGGTGACGTCGAGGATGAGCCATGAAGATCCGACGACTTGGATCAGATGACCCACGTTGAAGGTGATCAATCCAAGCCAGAGCCTTCGGAAGGCCGGGACTTTCAGCGTTGGGGCGAGGGAGCGTTCGGTCATGGCGAGTCGTAGGGCGTCGGCGGACCCCCTACACCATCAGGTCGCCTCCGTTGATGTCGAGCGCTGCCCCGGTGATGTAGGCAGCCTGTTCACTCGCGAGGAAAGCAACGAGGTCGGCGACCTCCGATGGCTTCCCGAGTCGGTGGATCGGAAAGCTGGCGGCATACGCCTTCGCCTGCTCCGGCGAGATCGTGGATCGCATCATGTCGGTGTCGAAGAGCCCCGGACACACAGCGTTCACGGTCACGCCATCATCTGCGACCTCGTTCGCCACGGCACGGGTGAGGCCGAGGATCGCGGCTTTCGCTGTCGTGTAGTGGGCACCACCAATCGTGCTCACGTTCTTGCCGGCGGTCGAGGACATGTTGACGATGCGACCCCATCCCTTCTCGATCATCGACGGCAGCGCTGCCTGGGTGACGAGGAACGTGCCGTGCAGATTGACGTCGAGGACCGCCCGCCACTCGTTCTCAGGTATCTCGATGAACGGTGTCGGTCGTAGGATCCCAGCGTTGTTGACCACGATGTCGACACCGCCGAGCTCCGCAAGGTCAGCAAACATCCCATCGACCTGCTCGTTGTGCGTGACATCGGCAACGGCTCCGTGGGCGGCGATCCCCTCGGCAGTACATGCGTTCACGCCCGCCGCGACGAGGTCGGGATCGATGTCGTTGATGACGACGGTCGCGCCGCGTTTGCCGAGTCCGAGTGCGATTGCCAGACCCATCCCTCGGCCCCCACCCGTGACGAGCGCCACGCGGGACCTCAATTCAGATGCGCCGACGTGGTCTCCAGTCACCGCTTGCTCCTTCGTTCTATCGCGGCATCACTGCCGCGCCTGGGGATTCAGGACATTCGTCGGAATCTGACCGTCGAAGAACTGGACGGCCTGCTCAGCACTCTTGGCGGCGAGTTCTGCCACAGCATCGACGGAACGCCATCCGGAGTGAGAGGTGACGAGCACATTCGGTCGCTGAAGCAACGGATGCGCAAGATCGGGGTCAGGTTCCCCGTCAAGGACGTCGAGCGCGGCGTACGCAACGTCACCGGCGCCGACAGCTGCGTCCAAGGCGTCGAGATCGACGAGTCCGCCTCTGCCAGTGTTGACGATCGTTGCACCGCCCTTCACATGTTCGAGGAAGGTTGCATCGACGAGATGCTGGGTGTCGTCGTTCAGTGGACAGTGCAGCGAGATGGCGTCCGAGCGAAGCGCCAGGTCGTCGAGGCCGACCGATGTCGCACCGCAGGCCGCCACCACGTCCGGTGGCAGGTATGGATCGTAGACGAGGATCTTCCAGCCGAACGCCTGGGCGCGGATCGCAACCGCACGCCCGATGCGTCCGAAACCGATCAGTCCGAGCGTGCGCCCCTTCGTGCGATGCATCTCGGGCAGCTGGGCGTTCACGGCCCAGTGGGACTGTTCACGCCAGAAATTCATCGCCTCCGGGAGTCGACGAGCTGCGGCGAGCAGCAGCAGCATCGTGTGGTCCGCTACTTCGTCGACGCAGAAGTCAGGGACATTGGCGACCCAGATCCCAGCCTCGGTCGCCGCGGCGACATCGATCGAGTCATATCCGATCCCTGCCCGAACGATCAACTCCGTACCCTCCAGCTCGTTCAGCTCCTTCGAACCGAACGGGAGGAAACCGGTGATGAGCACCGGGATCCCCTTCGCTGCACGAAGTACGTCGTCCTCCTTCGCACCGTCATCGGCTGTGCGGACAGTGACCCCCGCAGCCTCTAGGTGCGATACGACCGGAGCGAGCACGGCGACCGCATCCGTGATCATGGCCTCACGCGCTGCAGGCGGTTTCAACTCGGGCTCGACCATGACTCCATCCAAAGTACATATCTAAAATTCTTGATGAATTGACAATAGCACTTGTAGGGACCCTTGGCAGAAGACAGATCTCTGCAGTACCGACGACGCCCGAGGCGTCAGGACGATTCGTCGAGAAGACCTTCGATGCTTGCGAACGCCCCGCTCGACGTGCGCCAGTGCGCATCCACAGCGGCGGTGATGGCATCGGGGTCACGCTGTGCGATTGCATCGAGCATGGACTCATGCGTATCGATCACCAGGTCGAAGTCGTCATGGAACAGGCAATACTCGAACAGGACGGCAGCGATTTCGTTGAGGATGCGGTGCTGGAAGAAGGCGAGTTTTTCACTGTGCGCCGCAAGACCGATCTGATAGTGGAAGAGGTGGTCGTAGCGGAGGAACTCCCCCTCTTCTCCCGTCGTATACGCCTCTCGCAGGCGTTGCAGCGATGCGGACATCCGTTCAAAGTCGTCTGTCGTGCCACGAGAGCCAGCGAGCAGGGCGAGCTCGAGCTCAATCGGACGCCGGGCCTCGACCAGCTCGGTGAGGGTCGCCTCGCGCCAGTCGGACATCAATCGGAGCAATTCCGGAGGGATGTCGTTGCTCACCACGGTGACGCCACCCTGGACACCGCGCTTCGTGGCCAGGACGTCGTGTTGGCGCAGCAGTCGAACGGCCTCGCCGACGACGGGCTTCGACACCTCGGTGATCTCGGCGAGTTCCTCGATCGTGGGAAGACGATCCCCCGGCACGAGCTGACCGGAACGAATCATGAATACGATCTGGTCCGCGACGTGCTCATGTGCGCGGCTAGGGACGACCGGGCGGAACGGCAGTTCACTCGTGGCCGTACCGAGGCTTGAAAGTTCTGTGCTGTTACTCATGATTCTCCGAGCTGCAACGCTGCCCACACTCTAAGTCAATTGACCATGATATTTGACTGTTATGGGGGTCCACGATGCACCGCGACATGTCAGGGTCACTTATCAGTTGGCGGCGAAGAACTCATCCGCGCGCTCGGTGTAGAGCGCCCAGATGATCAGGATCGGCACGACGACCTGCACGACACCGGCCACCGCATAGTTCGCCGAAAACAGGTACA
>JAUIIM010000069.1 GCA_030431785.1 Acidimicrobiia bacterium
GAGCTTCCCAGCGAGCTCGGGCATCGGCTTTGCAGAGGGCTCGAACCCTGCGGCGATCTCCGCAGCGGTACGGCCGGAAACAGGATGGACCCAATCGGGGGCGACGTCGGCCACGGGGACGGCGATGTGGGGGTGCATCTCGATCTCGGGATCGGGAATCGCCCAGCCGTCGAAATCCTTTACGAGGTCGCCATAGAAGATGATGTCGAGGTCGATTGTCCGGGGAGCATTCGGGTCATCGGTCCGCTCACGGCCAAGCTCGTCCTCAATCCCACGCAGGACGTCGCGCAGGTCCTCGGGGCTCAGGTCGGTACCGATGATGACGGCGGCGTTGTAGAAGTCCGGCGCATCGGTTGCGCCGACTGCGACCGTGTCGTAGCAGGCACTCACCTGCTCGACCATGAGGTCTGTACGCCTCCGTAGGAGACGGATTGCTTCCGGGAGGCAGCGGTCACGGTCGACATTGGACCCGGCAAGCACCACTGCTCGTTCACTGTGGGGATTCATAGTCGCCCCTTTCTGGTGTTCTACTCAACGCGCGTTCGGGTGATGTTGATTCCCACGGATCGTGCGTGCCGGAGTGCGCCGGGCTTCTCGACCGTCACGTCCACACGTTCTACTCGCTCATCGGCGAGGCAGATGTCGGCCAACTCCTGCACCAGACGTTCGACGAGCATCGGCTCACCATCCTCGATGTGGGCAATCATCGCTTTGGTGATAGTTCGGTAGTTGACGGCGTCACGGATGTCATCAGATTCCGCGGCGTCGGAGGTGTCGACCCACATCACCACGTTGACGAGGATCTCTTGTTTCGTGATGCGCTCGTCTGGATTGATCCCGATGATTCCTTCGATGGAGAGATCCTTGATCAGGATGCGGTCCAGTTGCTTGTCGCTCATTGCAGGTGCGCTCCTCCATCGACGCGGATGATCTCGCCGGTGATGAAGTCGTTCCGGCAAAGGAACAGCACGGTGTCGGCGACGACCTCTGCACCACCGACGCGGGCCAGTGGAAGGGTTGCCGCAAGCTGTTCGGCGTACGAGTCAGGCTCGTGTGCCGGTGGGAGGACCACACCAAGCGCGACAGCGTTCACACGCACGCGCGGTGCGAGTTCGAGTGCAGCCACCCGCGTGAACGTGTCGAGCCCACCCTTTGCGAGGAGGTACGAAAGGTGCTCTTTGTAGGGCTTCATCGTCCGCTGATCGGTGATGTTGACGACCGCACCGTCGAGGTCAGGAGGAAGTCGCTCGGCAAATGCTTGCGTGAGCATCACCGGTGAATCGAGTGTGACGGCACGCGACTGACGGAGGTCGTCGAGCGTCACCGATGCAAGGTCATCGGTCGCGAAACCGGAGGCGCTGTTGACGAGGATGCTCACCGGTCCACCGAGGCTGGCCTCGGCGTCGGCCACCAGTCCCTCTGCCGAGTCCGGGTCGGCGAGGTCTGCAGAACCGATCGCTGCCGTTCCGCCGAAGCCGACGATCTCATCCCGTACCGAAGCGGCTGCGTCATCGGACGAGTTGAAGTGGACGAATACGTTGGCACCGGAACCTGCCAGCGCGAGGCTGATGGCCCTGCCGACACGTACCCCACCGCCGGTGACGATTGCGTTCTTTCCGGTGATCTCCATGCGACGAGCGTAGTGGTGATGCCATCATCGGCCGGCAGGATCTATGCTCACGCTCGTGAGTACTGCGGACCCCAAACCAGGCCGATGGATACTGCCGGTCGTCATCGTCGTGTTGATCGGCTTCACGTATCTCTTCGTCAACGCGCTTCCCCCTGCCGACGTTGCAGCCTCGACGAGTACGACGTCGTCGACGACGAGTACGACGCTCCCTGCATCGACGACTTCATCGACACTCCCCAACGACATCCTTGCGTTTCTTCAGGAACTCGACCGCTTCGAGAACCTTGCAAACGACCTGTTGACGGACCTCAACCAGGCAAACGAAGACTGGGAGAACCGGGGTGATACCGGGGCGACGAAGGATGAGACCGAAGCGGCCTTCACCGCCGTCCGGGACGGTGCTCAAGATCTCGCAAACCAGGTCGCAGCGACGACGGTCCCTGAACCGTTCCCACCGGCTTGGCCGGACACGATCGCCGCGGCCCAGCAGCTCGTCACGGACGCCCAGGCAGTCATCGACGGACTCAACGCACCAGACGACGGGTCGCTACGCCGTGAGGCCGTGACCGCCTACAACACGTCGACCGCCTCGTTCACCGCTCAACTCGACGCCGTCAGGGCCTTGACGCCGTAGGTTGTCCCGTGGGAGCTACTGGCTCCTGGCTGCTGGCTCCTAGACCGACACTCCGATGGCCGTAACTGGCACACGAGAGAAGGGGCCGGCCCTTCCGAACCGACCCCTTCTGTGTACTGTGTACTGAGTACTCCGAGCGAAGCTCGGCCTACACATCTCCCTCGCCGGCGAGTGCCGAGCACACGGTGTCCGTGATCATCGTCGCAACGACGTACGGGTCTGCGTTTGCGTTGGGGCGACGATCCTCGATGTAACCCTTCTTGTCCACGCCGACCTGCCATGGGATACGAACCGACGCACCACGATCCGAGACACCGTACGAGTACTCGGACCACGGGGCAGTTTCGTGCAACCCGGTGAGGCGATCCTCGATGCCTGCGCCGTAGTACTTGACTTGCTCCTGGGCCTTCTTGCCGAGTGCCTCGCAGGCCTCGATGATCGGATCCCACGATTCGCGCATGGCGTTCGTCGAGAAGTTGGTGTGCATCCCCGCACCGTTCCAATCACCCTTCACCGGCTTCGGATCGAGTGTTGCGGAGATCTCGAAGTCTTCTGCGATGCGGTAGAGCAACCAACGCGCCAACCAGATCGAATCGCCGATCTCCACCGTGTCGACCGGGCCGATCTGAAACTCCCACTGACCGATCATCACCTCGGCGTTCGTGCCGGAGATTGCAAGGCCTGCCTCGATGCACGCCTCGGTGTGGGCCTCGACGACGTCCCTCCCCCAGATCTCGTCGGCACCGATTCCGCAGTAGTAGCCACCCTGGGGTGCAGGGAAACCACCGATCGGCCACCCGTGTGGACGACCGTCCTTGAAGAAGGTGTACTCCTGCTCCATGCCGAACCAGGGCTCCTGGTCCTTGTACTTCTCGTAGACCTCGACCGCTTTGCTACGGGTGTTCGACTCGTGCGGTGTCATGTCGGTGTTCAACACTTCGCACAGGACGAGGACATCGTCACCGCCACGGATCGGGTCGGGAACGACCTTCACCGGACGGAGCACACAGTCCGATGCGTCTCCCGGAGCCTGCTCGGTGGACGATCCATCAAAACCCCAGATCGGCAGCTCGGCGCCGTCGGGGAGGACCCTGGTCTTGGAACGCAGCTTGGCCGTGGGCTTCTGCCCATCGATCCAGATGTATTCAGCACGATATGGCATGCGACCTCATTCGTGTAGGGGTTGGTACCGATTACAAGGATGGTTCGTGGGAGTTTCATCGGAGTAACGCGAGTGTGAACGCTTTGTTTCGTCCCCCGTCTCGTCTGGCGCTTTCGCGAACTACCCGCCATGATTACGGAGGTAGCGTTCAGAAACGGATCGGACTGGGATCATGGAACGACAGAAGGAATACGTGCTCAGCACGGTTCAGGAGCGCAGCATCCGATTCATCCGGCTGTGGTTCACCGACGTGCAGGGGTTCCTCAAGTCGTTCGCCATCACCCCGGCCGAATTGGACCTCGCCCTCGACGAGGGCATTTCGTTCGACGGGTCCTCCATCGATGGATTCTCCCGCTCGCACGAAGCCGATATGCTGGCCCGCCCCGATCCGACGACGTTCCAGATCCTCCCCTGGCGCACGGGTGATGACGGTGGCGTCGCACGCATGTTCTGCGACATCGTCACGCCGGACGGGGAACCGTTCGCCGGGGACCCCCGCGGCGTTCTTCGACGCAACCTGGCCAAGGCCGCAGAGCTCGGCTACTCGTTCTATGTCGCACCCGAGATCGAGTACTTCTACTTCGAGGACAGTTCTCCGGATCCAGTCGTGCTCGACCGAGGCGGGTACTTCGACCTCACGCCGCTCGACGTCGCCCAGGAGTACCGACGGTCGACGATCACCGTGCTCGAACAGCTGGGGATTCCGGTTGCGTTCTCCCACCACGAGGTCTCGCCATCACAGCACGAGCTCGACCTCAGGCACACCGACGCCATGGCGATGGCAGACAACATCACCACCACGCGACTCACGGTCAAGGAGATCGCCCTCGAACACGGAATCTATGCGACCTTCATGCCGAAGCCGCTCGAGGCGTACGACGGATCCGGGATGCACCTTCATCTCTCCCTCTTCAAAGGGGACGAGAACGCCTTCCACGACGAGTCGGGTGAATACGGCCTGTCGAAGGAGGCACGTGGGTTCATCGCAGGTCTTCTCCGGCATTCGTCAGAGATCACCGCGGTCACCAACCAGTGGGTCAACTCGTACAAGCGACTCGTCGGTGGTTTCGACGCCCCGACGTTCGAGACGTGGGCACGGAACGACCAGAGCGCCTTGGTGCGTGTGCCTGCCACGAAGAAGGGCAAGATCGATTCGACCCGAATCGAGTTCCGCTCACCGGATGCGGCATGCAACCCGTACCTCGCTTTGTCGGTGATCCTCGCCGCCGGACTGGCCGGGATCTCGAACAACTACGAACTCCCACCGGAGACCGGCTCAGAGATCCTCTCGATGTCCCGCACGGAGCGGCGCGAGTCCGGGGTCCGTCACCTCCCGCAGAACCTGTCCGACGCGATCCAAGCGATGGAAGAGTCGGAGTTGGTAAGGGAAGCTCTGGGGGACCATGTCTTCGAGTGGTTCCTCCGCAACAAACGTCGCGAGTGGGCGAGATACGAACAGCATGTATCTCGCTACGAGCTCGAGGAATTCCTCCCGGTCCTCTGATGTACGTCGTGCTGTACCCCTCGTCGCCGTCGATGGCCTTGACCTCGGCGCTGCTGAGTGTCGGCTACCACCCGGTGCCGGTCGGCGGACTCACCGAGGCGGTCGACAAGGAGCCCGACGGGGGTTGGGCGTGTGCGATCGTTGACCTTTCGTCCGATGCGGGCGCTGGGATGAACTTCAGCGCCAAGGCGAGAGAAGAACTCTCGATCCCTTCCTTATTGGTCGTGGACCGGACCCTCACTGATGATCTCAGGGACGAATCCGGTTTCGACGACTTCATCCTGACGCCGATCGACAGCAACGAGCTGCGTGTCCGGTTGATGCGACTGGGCTCCGGGCCCGGGGATGTCGAACCGGACGAGTCGGTGCTGCGGTTTCGGGACCTCGAGCTCAACACCGCGACCTACCAAGCCACGATCGGTGGTTCCCCGACGGATCTCACCTACATGGAGTACGAACTCCTGCGCTTCCTCGTAGAGAACCCGAACCGGGTCTGGAGTCGGGAGCAGATCCTCTCGAAGGTGTGGGGCTACGACTACTTCGGTGGCTCACGCACCGTGGACGTCCACATCCGTCGTCTTCGAGCCAAGCTGGGCGAAGAACGGGCAGGATGGATCACCACCGTCCGCTCTGTCGGCTACCGCTTCGGATAGAAGACGACAGACAGAGGACGAAGGACGAAAGACAGAAGACAAAAGACAAAAGACAAAAGACAGAAGATAGAAGACCGGTTCCGAAAGTCCGACAATCCGACCTTCTATCTTCTACCTCCTCCCTGCAACCCCTAGAAGCTGCCCACCGGTGCATACAGACGGTAGATCGTGCTGGACGGAGACGTGATGGCTGACGCACCGTCGAAGTACAACATCACCTGATCCTCGACAAGGCTCGCCGTTCCGTACGTGATGAACCCCAACTCCCCATCGTTGCCGAGCAACGGATTCTGGACGCCGCGTTCCCAAGAGATCCCATCATCGCTCGTGGCGTATCCGAAGTCGGTCAGGAATCCGGGCGTCGGGAGACGCCAACTCGACTGGTACGTCATCACGTAGCCGTCCTCGGTCGCCACGACCGATGGCATCGCCACCCTCGCTGCATCCCAGGCTCCGGACTCTCCGGGGAACAAGACCGGGTCGCTCCCGTCGTAGATCCCACCGGTAGCTGGGTCGTCATACAGCTCCCAAGTCACACCATCAGTCGATGTTGCGAAGCTGATCGCACGATCGGCTTCGCTGTCGACGTCCTGTCGGTAGCCGTCGAAGTACATTCGCCACTCGGTGCCGGTCCTGACCACCGAAGCGTGCATGACACCGCGCTCGTACCACGTGCCCTCGCCACCGCCGGTCAGGACCGGATCTGGATCGATCACCCACGGTCCGTCCGGACCCGGTGCCGTCGCACGACCGATCGATCGACCGCGCGTAGAGAACTGTGTCAGGGTCGTGGTGAACCAGAGCGCCCATGTCCCGTCGTCGAGGACCATCGCCGACGACGGATACACCGCACCCTCCCCCCAATCGAGATCGGCACCATCGAACAACGGTTCCTCGTCACCGAATGCCCAATCAGTGCCATCCGGACTTGTGAGGTATCCGACATGGCCACGATCGACTCCAGCACCCTCGAACGTGTGACCGGTATAGAACATGTAGTACACCTCGTCGTGCTCGACGACCGGACCGGGGACGATGAAGGCGTCGTTCCAGTCGGCGGACCCGTCCTTGAACAACGGTGTGCCTTCCGCCACGAACGGCCCGGCCATGGTCGGAGTCGAGGTCGACGTCTCGGGACTCGTGGTCGATGGATCGCTCGACGCGCCGCCGGCGTCTGTCCGAAGGCTCGTAGTGGTCAGTTCATCCGACGGCAGCGTCGATGATCCATCTTGTGGCGAACCCTCCGCAGAACACGATGCGGCAGCGATTGCGATCGATGCGATCAAAGCCAGAGTTCGGAGAGAGTTCGCCATTCCACTACTGAGATGCCACGCGACCGCCGCTCGGGTGACACCGTCAGAGAACAAAGACGAATGACGAATGACGAATGAATGGCGGGGACCGAAGACCGTCATCCGCGTGTCCTTTGTCCTACAGCGAGCGGAGCGAGCGGGTCCTTTGTCCTTTGTCTCTTCTCGCGGTGTCACCCGAAGTGGGGCGGCGTGGCATCCTATGGATGTGTATGCGGCGCGCGACGCGGATATCTATGCGAAGTATTCCGATGCGCTCGTCCGTTTTGCGAGCGGGCTCGTCGGTCCCTCCGACGCGCCCGACGTCGTATCGGAGGCCGTCGTGCGCGCCATGACGCACCGCACGTGGCCGGAGGTCACCCACCACCGCGCCTACCTGTACCGTGCCGTGGTCAACGAAGCGAAGATGCACCATCGGGCGACAATGCGCCGACGGGCACGGGAGCTCCGTTCGTACCGTGTCGAGTACGACGAGATGCCCGAAGTACGTCCCGACGTGCTGGAAGCGGTCAGTCGCCTGAGCATCCGGCAACGTGCGTCCGTGTTCCTGACGTACTGGGAGGGCCTCACGGCCGAGGAGGTCGCTACCCGCCTCGGGATCAGCGAAGGTTCCGTGAAGCGCCATCTTGCGAGAGGGCGGGCAAAGCTGAAGGGGGTGCTCGATGAATGACGACAACACCCTCCGGGCGCTGACCGTCGAGCTCGCCTCGGCGGCACCGGAAGCACCACCGATGCCGGATCTCGATGTCGAACCGGAGACGTCGCCATGGCGAGGACCCCGTCTGGCACTTGCCATCGCGGTCATCGCGATCGCCCTACCCGTCGCCTTCCTGTCCGTGTGGACGGCGGCGGGAACACGATCGATCACCGGCGGCGAGGCAGCGGACACGAGCTTGTTCGAAGCAGCCGGAGGGACCCCGGTTGCGATCGTCGGAGACGACGACACCGTGTTGCGTGGGTATCTGTGGCCCGGTTCATCGCACGCTGTGGTGCTGACCCAGGGGTTCGGGAGCGATGCCACCGACATCCTCCCGATCGCGACCACCGCCGCCGACGTCGGTGCGACGGTCTTGCTGTTCGAACCGCGCGGCACGGGACAGTCGACCGGAATCGCCGACCCCGACGATCTCGCACCCGACATGCGGGCCGTGTTCGAGGACCTGAAGACCCGCGGGATCGAGACGGTCTCGCTCATGGCGTTCAACCATTCAGGAACCGCATCGATCCAGCTCGCTGCGGCGCCACCGGACATGCTCGTCGAGGTGGTGGCCGTGTTCCCGTTCGCTCGCTACCAGTCCATCGACGCGACGGAAGCGATCGAACAGATTCGCGTGCCAGTGACGCTGGTAGGTGTCGGATACCCCTCTCCCGTCGGGCCCGAAGTGTTCGAACTGTCCCAGGGCTCCGATCTTGCGCAGGCGATCAACTACGACCACCCGGGCGAGGACACGCCTGTTCTCGAATCGACGATGCCTGATCTGATCGAAATCGGACGCGGGCTCGCGAACACGGTCCGCTGAGCGACCACCGCATTCAGCGACTCCCCCGAGCTCAGCCGAACTCGATCCCCTGGGCGAGTGGGAGGTCCTTCGACCAGTTGATCGTCACGGTCTGGCGCCGCATGTAGGCCTTCCACGAGTCACTTCCCGCTTCGCGTCCGCCGCCGGTCTCCTTCTCTCCTCCGAACGCTCCACCGATCTCTGCTCCGGAGGTCCCAATGTTCACGTTGGCGATCCCGCAATCCGACCCCTCCGGTGACAGGAATCGCTCCGACGTCCGGATCGAGTCCGTGAAGATCGCCGACGAGAGACCCTGTGGGACTCCGTTGTTGACCTCCATCGCCTCGTCGAACGAATCGACCTCGATGAGGTACATCATCGGCCCGAAGGTCTCCTCCTGTGCGATCGGAGCGTCCTTCGGAAGGCGGACGAGCGTCGGTTCGAAGAAGAATCCCTGCCGATCCGGCTCGTTGCCCCCGGCGAGGAGCTGGCCACCCTGTTCCAGGGCGATGGCGAGGGCAGCCTTCGTGTTGTCGACGGCTGCCTGGTTGACGAGAGGACCGACGAGTGTGCTGTTGTCGAGCGGATCCCCCATAGGAATCTGTTCGTAGGCTTCGACCAACCGCTTCGCAAGCACGTCGGCGACGTCCCGATGGACGATGAGTCGGCGAAGCGACGTGCAGCGCTGGCCAGCGGTCCCCGCAGCAGCGAACAGGGCTCCTCGCACGGCGAGGTCGAGATCCGCGTCGTCCATGACGATGATCGCGTTGTTGCCTCCCAGCTCGAGGAGGGAGCGTCCGAGTCGTTGGGCGACACGTGTCCCTACCTCCCGTCCCATGCGGACAGAACCGGTTGCGGAGATGAGCGGGAGCCGCGGATCGTTGACCATGAGGTTGCCGACGGGGTCGACATCGCCAACCGTGAGGTTGAACACCCCTTCGAAGCCCGAACCCTCCATGACCTCGTGGCAGATGTTCTGCACCGCAACGGCGGTGAGTGGGGTGACCGGCGACGGTTTCCAGATCATCGAGTCGCCGCACACTGCAGCGATGAACGCGTTCCACGACCACACGGCCACCGGGAAGTTGAAGGCGCTGATGATTCCGATCGGCCCCAACGGCTGCCACTGTTCCATCATGCGGTGTCGGGGGCGTTCCGAAGCGATGGTCAGCCCGTACAACTGCCGTGAGAGCCCTACGGCGAAGTCGGCGATGTCGATCATCTCCTGGACTTCACCTTCGCCCTCGGCGCGGATCTTGCCCATCTCCATCGACACGAGCGCACCAAGCGGCTCCTTGTACTTTCTGAGGGCATTGCCGATCAGCCGCACATACTCCCCGCGCTTGGGAGCGGGCAGCATGCGCCATTCCTCGAAGGCTGCTTGCGCGGTGACGACCGCAGCCTCGTAGTCGGCGGCATCAGCCATCCGAACGGACCCAATCACGGCTTCCGTGGCGGGGTCGACGGAATCGATCGATGGCCCGGATCCCTCACGCCAACCCCCTGCGTAGGCACCCGATGAAACGCTGTCGATGCCCAAGGCTTCGAGTACGGATTCGCGGTTCACGACACACTCCTGTTTCGGCGAC
>JAUIIM010000070.1 GCA_030431785.1 Acidimicrobiia bacterium
GTCAACGGTCGGCGCGGAACTTCGCGGCGCGTTCGATGAGCGTGCGGAACAACGCATCGGAAGTCTCGTCATCTCGCACGCGTAGGAACTCGGGATGCCACTGCACGGCCGTCATCGGCCAGCTCGCATCCTCATGTTCGAGCGCCTCGACGGTGCCGTCTGCGTGCAACGCCACGGGTCGTAGCCCTTCACCGAAGTGGTCGGCGGCCTGATGATGGATCGAATTCACTCCGTGCGCACCGGCACCGATGAGTCCGGCGAGTCTTGTGCCAGCTTCCACCACCACTGTGTCGTGTTTCTCCCAGGCCGCATCGCCGATCTGGTCATGGCCGGTGGCACCTCGTTGTGAAGGAAGGTCCTGTATGAGTGTTCCGCCGAACGCAACATTGAGGATCTGGAGGCCGCGGCAAATCGCGAGGGTGGGGATGCGATGCTGATACGCCGCCTTGGCGAGCGCGATCTCAAAGCTGTCACGCTCCTCATCGACTCCCGCAAGGGTCGGATGGGCATCTGCTCCGTATCGTTCTGGGTCGATGTCCCCTCCACCGGTGAACATCAGCCCGTCGACGGTGTCGAGGATGTCAGGGATCGTGCTCATGTCAGAGGGGATGAGCACCAAGGGAAGTCCGCCATGGGCGAGGATCCCGTCGCTGTAGGTGTGGTACACCGTGTAGGCACGCATCGGCTGGCCCACGGATTCGATGTACTTGGGTCGTCCGGTGATCCCGATGACAGGTCGCATCCGCACATGTTACCGAGCCTCGGCACCGAGGGTCGGGCGGGAGGCTGACGGTTTCTTGTCGATGTACGGCGTTTCGTCCCTATCCTGAGTGGGCTTGTGCGGCCCGGATTCGCGGATGTTCGCACAGGGACATCCCGGATCGTGAGGAGATCACCATGGGTTCGCTCGTCAAGAAGCGACGCAAGAAGATGAGTAAGCACAAGTACCGCAAGCGGTTGAAGGCCAATCGCCACAAGCGCAAGAAGTAACACGAAGAGCCCCGGAGGAAACTCTGGGGCTCTTCTTCGTTCTCGCCTGTCGTGGCTGCTCAACCCGGCCGTCGGTCGTCGATCGATAGGTGACTAGTCACTCGATTTCTCGCAGAACCGCCATCAAGTGTTCGAGCGGTTCCGACCGAAGTCCTAGGTATACGAGCCGCAAGAAGGCGGCAGGGCCAAGGAGAGGTTAGAGAACATGAAGACAGGGATCACATCCCGGTGGCGCATCCTGATCGGGGCACTCGCTGCAGCCGTTCTGGTGGTGCCGATGGCTGCCTACGCCGCAGCAGGAACTTTCCCCGACGTCGATGAGAGCGCGTGGTACTTCGGCGATGTCGAGTGGGCTGCCGACAACGGCATCTTCCTCGGGAGCGACGACGGCAACTTCTACCCGGACGCACCACTGACGCGCGCCGAAGCCGCTGCGACGTTCCATCGTCTCGCAGCTGGGACGATCGTCGATGCGGCGACCGTCGACGGTATGACCGCGGACGATCTCAAGGGTCAGACCGGACCAGAGGGTCCGCAGGGTCCTGTCGGTCCGCAAGGTCCCGAAGGGGCCGAGGGTGCCGAAGGGGCTGAGGGTGCCCAGGGCCCGCAGGGTCCGCAAGGTGATGTCGGTCCGCAGGGTCCCCAGGGCGATGTTGGTCCGCAGGGTCCCCAGGGCGATGTTGGTCCGCAGGGTCCCCAGGGCGATGTCGGTCCGCAGGGTCCCCAGGGCGACGTTGGTCCGCAGGGTCCCCAGGGCGACGTTGGTCCGCAGGGTCCCCAGGGTGATGTCGGTCCACAAGGTCCACAAGGTCCGGCTGGTGTCTCCAACTTCTACGTCGTGACTGCATCGTCTGGCGCTATTGACGGTGGTGGCTTCGGTACGGACGTCCAGGTCAACGCTTCATGCAACGATGGTGACGTTCTGCTCGGTGGGGGTGCATCCGTCGCTGGCGGTGGGTGGCTCAAGTCCTCGTACCCGTCGGGTTCAACATGGATGACCGCTGCCTATGCCTTCGGTAACAACGAGGTGACGGCGTACGCCATCTGCGCTCAGACGCCATAGTCGTCAACCTTCGAAGAGGAAGGGAACGGGCCCGACGCGTGTGTGTCGGGCCCGTTGCCGCGCCTGCTTGAATGGTCACGATGACTACCGAAACCACCACGACCGGCCACTTTCTCGTCCCTGACGAAGTTGCCTTCTTCAACGCTGCCTACATGGGACCGAGACTCACTTCCGTCCAAGCAGCAGGCGAGGCGGCCATGGGTCGGACAGCTCGTCCATGGGAGGTGCCAGCCTCCGAATTCTTCGAGCCTGTCGAGCAGCTACGCGGAGAGGTCGCGGATATGCTCGGGGGCGACAGCGAGGGGATCGCTCTCATCCCCGGAGTCTCGTACGGCGCGGGCATCGCGGCCGCCAACCTTCCGGTGGCACCGGATCAGACCGTGGTAGTTCTCTCCGAACAGTTCCCGTCGAATGTGTATCCCTGGATGAGCGCAGTCGAACGCACCGGCGGCGAGATCGTCACCGTGCCACGAAGCAATGCGGGGTGGACTGCTGGCGTCCTCGAGGCGATCGACGAGCGGACCGCTGTCGTGACCGTCCCGAACTGTCACTGGACCGACGGAACCGTGGTCGACCTCGGGGCCGTCTCTGCGGCATGCAAGGCGGTCGGTGCCGCCCTGTGCCTCGACCTTTCCCAGTCGTTCGCTGCGTACCCCGTAGACGTCGCCGCAATCGACCCGGATTTCGTCTTCACCACCGGGTACAAGTGGCAGCTCGGGTTCTACGGGCTCGGCTACCTGTGGGTCGCGCCCCGCCATCGTTCAGGCACGCCGCTCGAGCAGGGATGGGCGGTCCGGAAGGATGCCGAAGACTTCGCCGGTCTCGTCGACTACACGGATGTCTACGAAGCGGGAGCGCGCCGGTTCGACGTCGCCGAGCGGTCCAACTTCGTTGGAGTGGCGATGGGCCTGGCAGCCATGCGTCAGATCAACGAATGGGGCGTGCAGAAGATCGCTACCACGCTGCGTCAGTTGACCGACGAGATCGCTGGGAGGGCGGCCGAGTCGGGTTGGGACACCACACCACCCAATCAGAGAGCAGGTCACATCTTGGGACTTCGGCGATCGGGCGGCCTCCCCGGGGATGCACTTGATCGATTCGGTGCGGCCGGGGTGTCCGTCAGCGTCCGCGGAGACTCAGTACGTATCAGCCCGCATCTTCACATCAACGACACTGATGTGGATCGACTCGTCGACGTACTGGCGACGTTCTAGTACGGAAGCGCGACCGCGGCGGCGAAGATGCCGATCGACAGGACGAGGATGACGACCTGTGTGATGCCTCGCAACGGTGCCGACATGCGGCGGGCGAAGAATTGGTGCAGCAGTGCGACAACGATCACTGCGGTGATCAGGTTCCACTTGAGGATGAACTCGTCCGGTTCCGCTTGCCACACGTAGTAGAGGCGCAGACCGGTGCCGAGTGCAACGGCCATCGCGACCCACGACACCCAGCTGAACCTGCGTGCGGTCGCTTGGAGTACTGCCCGGTCGTCGGTTGCCGAGCGGATCGCCGCAACCGTGAAGGCCAGGACGATGAGGCCACCCGTCCAAACGGCAGCACCCAGCAGATGGAGCGTCTTGAGGATCTCCAACTCGTTCGCTGGCACCGCTACGCGTCTCCCTCGAGGTAGCGCACGATTTCATCGACCAACTCGTCGGTTTGCTCAGGGTCGAGGCTGGGGAGTGGACGTTCGGGTTCGCGCGACATACCGAGTGAGCCGAGGATCGGTTCATCGTAGCCCTCGAGGTCTTCGAGGAACTCTTCGACATTGGTGCCGGCATCCTCGAGCGCAGCATCGACACGACCCGAGTAGTCGGCGTCGACGGCGATCAGTTCGGACGTGTCGACATGTAGCGACGTGATCTCCGCGATCTTCTCGACGATCGCGATGACCGCCTTCGGGTACGGGTTGCCCGTGAGGTACGGAGGTGTCGCTGCCCAGATCGAGAGTGCGGATAGACCGGCTTCCCGACACGCCCCCTGGATCACTCCGACGATGCCGGTGGGACCCATGTACGAGGATGCGTCGAGGCCGCTTCTCACCAATTTCACGATGTCGGTCGACACCCCGTTGAGCGTGACGGGATCGTGATGGCTCACGGTTCCGACGAATGCACCGACGAGGATGACCTCTTCGACCCCGAGCTCGACGAGGTACTCGACAAGCGATCGGGAGAAGGTCTTCCACTGGTGGTTTGGTTCCGGTCCTGTGACGACGATGAGGTCTCGGTCGTCGTTCTTCCTACTCACCGCGGTGAAGGTGACGGACGGCCACTGGACTGCGTTCGTCACACCGGACTGGATGTGCACGGTCGGTCGGTGCTGCTGGAAGTCGTAGAACGGGTCGGGTTCGATCTCCGCGAACATCGTGGTGACTTCATGTGCGTCGACGAGGTACGTGGCGGTGGTGGAGGCGACATCGCATGCGTCGTTCCATCCCCCGAACGCGATGACGGCGATCGGGCGCCGGACTGGGGGTTCCTGTTGGCGGCGGATCAAATCCATGCGCGCAGAGGGTAACGAGGTCAGCCGCTAGAGCGCCGCAAACCTTGTCAGTTCAGTAGGTCTGCGAGGTCCGCAGCTGATGAGACCGGCAACTCGCATTGAAGATCGTGGCAGACGAAGGCGCGCGGCGCAGGCTCGAATCGGTTGACCAGAAGGGGGACCTGGTCAACCGGCTCTCTCGCGATTGCGATGATTGCCGTCGGTCGATATGTGCCCCACACGATCCGCTCAAGCGGTGAGAGGTCACCTGCGCCGGTGATCGCGACCTCGTCGACACCGGCAAGATGCGTCGCCCACACGCCCAATGCGTGCCCGGCGAACGCCGGGTAGCGAAGCGCGATGGCGGACAACGTTTGCATCGTCGTCGTCATCTCTTCGATCGCGAGAGCATCGCCTGTGTAGGCGGCGTGGAACTGGAGTGCTTCCATCGCAAGGGCATTGTCCGACGGCGTCGGGTTGTCTTGCTGGTTTTTGGGGCGGTGGAGCAGCTTCTCGGCATCGTCTGCAGTGGCGAAGAAGCCGCCGGCGGGATCCGCGAACCGGTCGCGTAGGTTGGTGACACACAACTCAGCGAGGTCGAACCAGCGCGTGTCGCCGGTGACGGCGAACAGGGTGTACATGCCGGTGGCGACGGCTGCGTAGTCGTCGGCGAACCCTTCTCCCGAGGTCTCACCACGCCATGACCGGACCAGCCGTTTGTCGTCCAAGGCGACATCTGCGATGAACTCCGCGATCGCCCGCGCTCTCCCCAAGTACCCGTCGTCTCCGAGGACCGCAGCTGCCTCGGCGAAGGTGCGCAGCGCAAAGCCGTTCCAAGCCGTGACGATCTTGTCGTCTCGGGCGGGTTGGACGCGCTCCTTCCGAGCGGTGCACAATCGAGCATCGATACGTCGCCGCACCAGATCGAGTTCGCCGGAGGTGAGGGAGAATTCGGCGGCGACCTCGGTGAGGTCCGACGTGCGTACAGGGTTGTTTGCGCCCTCGAAATTCCCTGTTGGCGTGAAACCGTAGATGGCTGCGGCGATGGGGAGGTCCTCATTGAGGAGCCGGGCGAGCTCGTCCCACGTCCACACAGCAAACCGTCCCTCCTCACCCTCCGAGTCGGCATCCTCAGCGGCATGGATCCCACCGCGAGGGTCAGCCATCGGTCCATCGAGATAGTCGAGGACCTCGCGTGCCGTGGTCAGGAATCGACTATCGCCGGTTAGCTGCCAAGTTCGCAGGTAGATCCGGGCCAGTAGCGAATTGTCGTAGAGCATCTTCTCGAAGTGAGGCACGGTCCACGTATCGTCGACGGAGTATCGAGCGAAGCCGCCCATCACGTGGTCATAGATCCCTCCACGTGCCATACGTTCGAGCGTCGTGCACAGCATGTACTCGGCGCGCTGGCCCTCCTCCGTGTCGGGATGGATGGCGGCGAATCGAAGGAGGAACTCCAGGGTCGGCGACTGTGGGAACTTCGGAGCTCCCCCGAAGCCGCCGTTCTCGTCGTCGAAGGTCCTCGAGATCGCTCGGACGGCTTCAGCGAGGTCGTGTTCGGTCGGCTCCGGGCCAGCTGGGGGTCCTGTCGAAGCGATCGCCTGGCGGATCGTCTCCGCTTGCTGCTCGATGCCGGGTCGATTCGCGTTCCACGCATCGAGTACTGCCGCCATGACTTCCCTGAACGACGGGTGGCCGCCGCGCCGTTCCCTGGGGAAGTAGGTCCCCGCATAGATCGGTCGTTGATCGGGGGTCAGGAACACCGTCATCGGCCAGCCCCCTCGTCCGGTCATCGCAGTGACTGCATCCATGTAGATGCGGTCGACGTCGGGGCGTTCCTCGCGATCGACCTTCACGTTGACGAAGTTCTCGTTCATCATCTGGGCCGTTTCGTCGTGTTCGAACGACTCGTGTGCCATGACATGACACCAGTGGCAGGTGGCATAGCCGACCGACAGGAGGACCGGAACGTCGCGGGACGCCGCGGCCTCGAACGCCTGGGGGCCCCACTCGTACCAGTCGACGGGGTTCTCCGCATGCTGGAGGAGATACGGCGACGTTGCGGCGGCGAGGCGGTTGGGCATACGCAGACGATAGGCGCCGTGCGGTACCCCGCTTGCGACGAATCGCTGCGTGCGGTCGGTCTGCCAGGGTCGGGCCCGGCTAGTATTCATCCGTAGTCGAAACGGGAGCGTGACATGGGATTCATGGACAAGGCCAAGGACCTGCTGGGCCAGCATGACGACAAGGTCGAGCAGGGCATCGATGCCGCAGCAGACTTCGCCGACGACAAGACCGACGGCAAGTACTCCGATCAGATCGAGACCGGTGCCGAGAAGGCCAAGGACGTCCTCGACGACGTCGCTGGCGACGAGTAGCGCCTGAACTCAGGCGTCGTACGACCGAAGCCTGAGTGAATTCAGTACGACGGACACAGATGAGAACGCCATCGCCGCCGCGGCAATGGCCGGGTTGAGGAACCCGAACGCCGCGAGCGGGATGGCGGCTGTGTTGTAGCCGAATGCCCAGAAGAGATTCTGCTTGATCGTAGAGAACGTCCGTCGCGCAAGGCGGATGGCCGTTACCGAGAGAGCGGGATCCCCCGACATCAACACGACATCGCCTGATTCGATTGCCACGTCCGATCCTGATCCGATCGCCATCCCCAGGTCGGCAACCGTGAGCGCCGGTGAATCGTTGATGCCGTCCCCGACGAATGCCACCGTTTGTCCGTCAGCTTGCATCTGTTGGATCGCAGACGACTTGTCACCTGGCAGGAGATCCGCGACGACCTCGTCGATCCCCAACCGGCTTCCGACCTTTTCACCGACCCGTGCGCTGTCACCGGTGAGCATCGCGGTTCGGATTCCGTCCCTGTGGAGACGTGCGATCGCATCACCGGAGCTTTCACGAAGGGAGTCGGCAACAGCGAGGACTCCTGATACCTGACCGTCCACAGCCGCGAGGAACGTGGTGTTGCCCGACTCCTCGACTGCGGCCAGTCGACGGTCCCAATCAGCGAGTCCATCGACCCCGAGTTCGGTGAGATAGGTCGGGGTGCCGACCGCCACCGTGCGTCCGTCCACGACTCCGATGACTCCCTTGCCTTGGACTGACTCGAAGTCCGTCGGTGTAGCCAGGGTCACATCTTGTTCCTCAGCGCCGAGCGCGACCGCCTTGCCGATCGGATGCTCGGACGCCGCCTCGACAGACCCGATCAGCTTCAGGAACTCTCGTCCATCCATGTCGGTGTCGACATCGACGAGCGTCATGGCCCCCCTCGTCAGCGTTCCCGTCTTGTCGAAGACGACGGTGTCGACGTCGCGGGCACGCTCGAACACCTCGGCGTTCTTGAACAGCACACCCTTCTGCGCCCCACGGCCGGATCCGACCATGATGGCCGTCGGTGTGGCGAGCCCGAGGGCACACGGACAAGCGATGATCAGGACGGCAACGGCATACTCCACGGATCGTCCAACGTCACCGGTCGCGACCAGCCAAGCGATCAGGACTGCGGCAGCGATCGCGATCACCGTGGGGACGAACACCGCGGACACCCGGTCGGCAAGGCGCTGCACCGGTGCCTTGGTCGCCTGGGCATCTTCTACGAGCCGCATGATCTGTGAGAGTGCTGTGTTCGGCCCGACTTGTGTGACCTCGATCTCGAGACGGCCCTGCTGGTTGACCGTGGCTGCGTACACCTCGTCGCCGGCTGTTTTCGTCTGTGCCACACTTTCGCCGGTGAGCATCGACTCGTCGACCCCGGATCGGCCGGAGCGGACGACGCCGTCGGCCGGAATCCGTTCGCCGGGTAGGACGACGACGAGGTTGCCGGGAGCGAGCTCAAGAGGGTCCACCATGGATTCGGTGCCGTTCGACAGCAGGCGCGCCTGCTTGGCACCCAGCTCTGCCAGGCGCGCAATCGCCTGTGAAGCCTGGCCCTTCGCCCGAGCCTCGAAGAACCTGCCGAGGAGGATCAAGGTGATGATCATCGCCGCGGTTTCGAAGAAGACGTGTGCTCCTCCACTATCGAGGTGGTCGGAGTGCACGACCGCTTCGGCTCCCTTGGTGAACAGCACCCACGTCGAGTACGCCCATGCAGTGAGCGTTCCGACGGAGATCAGTGTGTCCATGGCGGGGGAGAGGGAAGTCAGCTGTTTCCATGTCGCACGGTGGAATTGTGCACCGAACCAGAAGACGACGATTGACGTGAGGATGAACTGCGCCCATGGATTCCACAGCTCTGCTGGACCGACCATCGCAAGCCACATGATCGGAGCGGAGAGAACCGCTGCACCGATCACGCGCCGGAGTTGTGCGGCGGCCTCGGCGTTGTAGCGCTCCGTGATGGGTCGCCGGTCGTCATCGGGCGAGATCTCGGTGATCTGGTATCCGATGCGATCCACAGCTGCCCGGAGTGCAGCGATGTCAGCAGCGTTGCCGACGGTTGCCCTGGCCTCTTGGCCCGCGAAGTTCACGACAGCGGACTCGACACCTTCCTGCTTGCCCAAGACGCGTTCGATGCGGACGGCGCACGATGCGCACGTCATGCCCTCGACGTCGAAGCGAATGGTGTCGGTCATCGGGCTAGCTAGCGACCTCGTAGCCCTGTGCTTCGATGGCATCTTTGATCGCTGCGAGGGTCGCATCGGACCCATCGAATCCGACGGCGACGTTGCGCTCGTCGATCGATACCTCGGCGCTGGTGACACCGTCGAGCGGTGCAACGGCGGACTCGATCGACTCCTTGCAGTGGTTGCATGAGATGTCGGGAACGGACAGAGTGATGTCGCTCATGGTGTGGCCTTTCCTCTCGGGCTGGTTGGTGTGTAGCGAAGGGTCTCCAGCAACTCATCGACGACCTGCTCGGATCGACCATGCTTGACATGGTCCAACACGCAGGTCTCGACATGGTTCTGGAGGAGGACGCGGTTGACCCCCTCAAGGGAACCCTGCAACGCCGAGATCTGTTTCATGATCTCCGGGCAGTACCGCTCCTCTTCGACCATGCGGATCACACCGTCGAGGTGTCCACGGACGGTCTTGAGGCGGTTCAACGCTGATCGCTTGTGCTCTTCCTTCATACGCATACTCTACCCCACCTGGGGTGGGTACTCCACGGCTGGGACACGACGGGATGGGAGCGTCTCGGATTGTGCGATTCGCTAGACCCGGAGCATTGCGGTGATCCGTCGTGCAGTGATGACGGAACCGATCACGCCGAGGAGGATCAGATAGGTGACGTTGATCAGCATGGTCAACTCAAGGACACCGAGCGTCAGTCCACGCACCAACGTCACCCCGTGATAGAGCGGAGACAACCATGCGACGAGCTGGAGGACGGGTGGATACACCTCGAGCGGGTAGAAGGTCGCTGAGAACAGGAACAGCGGCAACGTGATGAATCCGACGAGGTCGAGATCCTGCCACGTCC
>JAUIIM010000071.1 GCA_030431785.1 Acidimicrobiia bacterium
AGCCTCCTATTCGGCATGGTGCATCAACACCCCATACCGAACCCAGGAGGCTCTCCAATGTCAACAACGTCTAGAAGAAGGACACCTAGCTCCTAGTGATCCGAATAATCCGACGTACCGGCTGAGCGTGTAGGCGGGCCCCCAAGAGCGGTGGATCGGCTGGCGCACTCGCAGGCTCGTAGGCCCCCCTGGCGTTTCAGCGCAAAGCAGCTGAAACGCCCGTCCCCCCTAAAGGGAGGACGCAAGGAGAGGGTGCTCGGATCGATGATCGATGATCGATTCCAGACCCAATCGCAGTGATAGTTGCCGGCTACGGCACTGTGATCTGGTGCGGCAGCGGCTTGTCGGTGATGCCGGCGATGAGGTTGTCGACGGCGATGTTTGCCATGGCGGTCCGGGTGCGCCAGGTGGACGATCCCATGTGCGGGATGATCAGACAGTTCGGTAGCGAGGCGAGTGGATGGTCAGCGGGGAGGGGTTCCGGATCGGTCACGTCGAGACCTGCACACCGGATCGAGCCGGTGGCCAACGCCTCCACCAACGCATCCGTGTCGACGACCGGTCCCCTGGCGACGTTCACCAGGTTGGCGGTCGGTTTCATCGCTGCGAACTCGGCCGCACCGATGAGACCGCGCGTCTGGTCGTTGAGGTCCACGGCCACGACGACATGGTCGGATTCGGAGAGGAGCTCGTGCAACGGCACGTGACGGAACCCGGCGGCTTCGGCATCGGGTCTTGCCGACCGGGCTGTGTAGCGCACGTCCATGCCGAAGCCGGCGGACCGCTTGGCGATCGCCAATCCGATCCGTCCCAAACCGACGACGCCGAGCGTCGTCCCAGAGACGTCGTGGGCGAGCAACTCGGTGGGATCCCATGGTCCCCAACGACCTTCGCGAACGGTGTCGATCCCTTCGAGCATCCGTCGACTGGCCGCCATCAACAGCATCCATGCCGTGTCTGCCGTGGTGTCGGTCAGTACGTCCGGTGTGTGACCCACCTTGACTCCGCGATCGGCACAAGTCACCAGGTCGATGTTGTCGACACCGACTGCCATGTTCGAGACGACCTTCAACGACGCACCGGCATCGAGCACTGCCGTATCGATCGAATCGGTCAGCATCGACAGGACGCCGTCGGCGTCGGCGATCCAGTCGAGGAGGGCGTCCCGGTCGATCTTGCGGTCTTCTTCCCACAGGCGCACCGACGCTCGCTCCGCGAGACGTTCGATCGGCTCAGGAGTCAGAAGTTTGCGAGTGACGATGACGGTGGGTTTCACGTCGTGTCCTTGGATCGCCTATCCGCTGGCATCCATAGACTCGCATACGACATGGGACTTCGAGGAATCCAGCGGGCCGCGACGACGATTGCGATCGTAGCCCTCGCCACCGCCTGCTCGACCGCAGCCACCGACGACACGACTTCGACGACATCGGGGGTCGACCCGTTCGCCGCACAGCCCCTTCCCGACGCATCCATCCTCGGCACCGAAGTTGGATCGTTCGTGCTCCCCGATGCCAGCGACGACGACACACCGTTCGCCATACGCGCCGACGATGACCAGTTGCTGCTGGTCTACTTCGGATTCACGACGTGCCCCGATGTGTGCCCCACGACCCTCGCGGACGTTCGCACGGCGTTCGGCGGCCTGGAAGACGATGCCGATATGGTCGACTTCGCGATGATCACCATCGACCCGGACCGGGACAGCGGCGATCTGCTCACCCAATACGTACAGTTCTATGTCGACGGCGCCCATGCGCTCCGCACCGACGACGAAGACGCACTCCGATCCGTCGCCGACGCATTCGACGTGAGCTACGACGTGGTCACGCTCGCCGATGGAACGATCGAAGTCCAGCACTCCGGGTACCTGTACGCAGTCGATGATGCCGGGATCATCCGGACATCGTGGGCATTTGGTGCAGAACCCGAAGCCATCGCCGGGGAACTCGTCGCACTCCTCCGCTCATAGGAGCGATCGAGCGCCCGTCATTGTGCAGTGGCGTGATAATCATCTCGCTATTCTGAGACAAAGCCAACGAGAGGATGACCGACGTGCCACGCATCAGACTCATCACCTTCAGCGCCGCGGTTGCGCTGTTGCTCGCTGCCTGTACGGGGGGCGCCAACGATCTGACGATCGATGACGTTTGGGCTCGATCCACGCCCCCGGGTGCCGAAACGGCAGCCTTCTACATGCACATCACGGGCGGCGACGACGACAACACGCTCCTCGGTGCGACGTCCCCGGTGTGCGGCATGGCGGAAATCCATGAAACGACCGAGACCGACGGCACGATGTCGATGGCCCCGGTGCAGGGGGGTATCCCAATCCCTGCCGGCGAAACGGTGATGTTGGAGCCGGGCGGCTTTCACGTCATGTGTATGGGGTTGGTCGAACCGTTGGTCGCAGGCGACGAGGTGCTCGTCGAGCTCCAGTTCGAGTCCGGCGAACGCTCAACGGTCGAAGCATCGGTCACCGATGATGAGATGTCCGGCGACATGGACCACGACCACTGAAGTCGACTCCACCCAAGGGAGTAATTGTATAGTCACTGACTCGACAATTGCGGTACGATAGGGGCACTGAGACTGGAGCGACGTGCCCTACCGACATCCCCGATCGTTACGACTCACCGGGATCGCGATCCTGCTGGTCGCTGTGGGTATCAGTGGGTGTGTTCAACCGGTATCGATCGACACGTCCGTACCCGACGACCCCTCCACGACGACCACCGTGTCAGCACCACCGACGTCCTTGGCCACGACGACCACGGTGCGGCGCGAAGTCGGTCGGGATGTGAGCGACCTCTCCCTCCCCGATGTCACCAACGCTGGTGACCCGTTCCGATTCGTGGCAGAAGACGATGGTGCACTCGCCGTGTACTTCGGCTACACGACGTGCCCGGACGTCTGCCCGACGACGATGGCAGACCTGCGCACAGCTATGGGGTTGCTCGGGGACGATGCTGAACGAGTCACGGTGGCAATGATCACGGTCGACCCTGAGCGCGACTCGGCCGAGGTGATCGCCGACTACGTAGGATGGTTCATCCCTGGTTCTCATGCACTCCGTACCGAAGACAGCGAAAGGCTCGAAACCGTCGGAGATGCGTTCGGGGCCGACTTCGGTGTCACGAAGACGCCGAACGGTCGGTACATCGCGTTCCACACGCCGTTCCTCTACGGAGTCGATGACACTGGCACGATCCAAGCTGTCTGGACGTTCGGTGCCGAACCCGAAGTGATCGCTGCGGATCTGCGACGCATCCTCGACAGCTGATCGAGTTCAGCCTTCGCGTACGTGCTTACGAAGGTTGGCGATCGAGCTCGACGCCGTGGACGGATCGATCCCCAGCCGTGGGAGCTTCGCTGAGTTGCGCGAGTAGCGGCTTTCCACTTCTTCGTCGATCGGTTCGTCTTCATCATCGGCGACTGACAGCGCTGTAGGTTCCTCGACCGCTTCGTCCATTGGATCCGGGTATGGGACCGAAGGTGAGTAGTCCAGTGTGTTCGCAGCGACCGTCGGCTCCGGCTCGGTCACAGCAGTCTCGGCAGCATGCGTCGACTCCGCTGTCAGCTCTGCCGATCGGGGCGCTGACCAGTCGTCGTCGGTGCGGGCGGCTTTGAGCGCTGCGAGTGCCTCACGTCGGATGGCTTCGATCGTATCGGCGTCGGCGACCGGAGAACCGACACTTGCAGCCGGATCGACGACCTCTGGCTCCTGGGCTTCGGGGACAGGGACCACGTAGAGGTCTGCATCTGCATGGTCCTCCGTGGCAGACGCAACGAGTTCCTGATCGTTGGACTCGTCCGCCTGATCGGTGGCTTCTTCCCCTGCTACAGGCGTATCCGCGAGGTCATCCTCTGTGGTCTGCGGCTCGTCATCGTCGAGTGCCAAGCCGAGTGCTGCCGCCTTCTCGCGGAGGGTTGCCTCGATCTCCTCTTCGGTCATCTCCGCACGGGCGGGTGCAGCGTCATCTGCCTCGGCGCCGACGACGGCCCCGTCAGCTTCTTCGACCTCAGACCGCTCGCCCTCGACCTCGGAGATCACATCGGCAGCGACGACTGGCTCGACTTCGGCATCGGCTTCTTCGCCGACCTCCTGCTCATCGAGCGGCGCCCAGGCCGCCGCAAACCCGTCGAGACCCTCGTCGTCGTCTTTCTCGATCTCGGCGACGTCACCAACCTCTGGCGGTGCGATCGCCTCGACCTCCGCAGCCGCAGATTCAGCTGCGGCGAGGATCTCGGCAGCCTTCGATTCCGCATCGGCGATGATCAATTCGGCCCGGCTCTCTGCGTCCTCGATCGCCTCCGCGTCTTGCGCGGCCTGCTCCTCGAGCTGAGCTTGGAGCGCCTCGACCTCAGCCGTTGCGGTTGCCCGCAATTCGTCGACCTCGGCGCGTGTTGACTCCAGCTCTTCTTCCGCAGCGGCCTTCGCCGCAGCCATCGCGGCCACCTCTTCTTCCAGGGTGCTCCGCTGCTCTTCCGCCCGCTCCTCAAACTCTGCAATCTGCGCCTCTACGGCCGCCAGCGCAGCGCTGCGCTCGGCAATAGCTTCTTCGAGCTCGGCTGCAGCAGCCGCCCGCTCCTCGGCACCTTCGTCGTCCGTCTCGTCCGCCAACGCGCTGGCTTCCTCTGCCTCGGCAAGCATTGCTTCGGCTGCGGCTTTCGCCTCAGCAGCTTCTGCCAACAATGTGTCAGCTTCTTCCTTCTTCGCCTTCGCCTCGTCACGGAACTCGATCGCCTCCTGGCGCAACGCCTCAGCGTTGCCTCGCGCGGTCTCGAGCGCTTCTGCGGCTTCTCCTTCGGCCTGTGCTGCCTGTGCTTCAAGCTCCTCGACCCGCCGCTGCTGTTCTTCGAGTTGGGCAGCTCGTTCGTCTGCCTCGGCGGTGGCTTCCTGTACTGCGGCGAGTGCTTCGTCTCTTGCCGTTTCGGCCTCGACCAGTGAAGCGGCTGCGGCGGCGCGCACCGTCTCGAGCTCCTGGCGAAGCGCATCGAGTTCCTCGATGTCGCCCTCGGTGCTCGCAGACTCCGCCTTCGCGAGTGCCTCGCCGGCAGCGATCTTCGCCTTCTCCGCTTCATCGCGGAGTTGGTTCGCCTCGGCCTCGAGTGCTGTGACCTTCTCCCGAAGCTCTTCGGCTTCGGCCACGAGCGCCTCCGTGTCGGCGGACGGCTCACCCTCGCCGGTCGGCTGGGACGTCTCGGCAAGTTCGACCATCGCCTTTGCCTTCAGCTCAGCGTCGGCGATGATCTGGGAGGCCTGTTCCTCTGCATCGGCGAGGGTGGCGGTCGACTCTGCCAGCTCGCGATGCAGACGATCACTGATGGACGCTGCTGCGGACTCGGCGGAAGCGATGATCTCTTTCGCTTTCTCCTGAGCCTCGGCAACGGCGACGGGATCACCCGCGGCTGTCGCCGTCGCAGCTTCGAGACGTTCGACCTTCTCGTGGAGGCGGTCGCGCTCGGCGGTGAGGTTTGCGATCAGTTCGTCGTCGCGAGCACGGACATCGGCCATCTCGGCGGCTTGACGTTCCGCATTGCGGAGGATCTCTGCGGCTCGGACTCGCGCCTCGCCGAGGAGCTCGGCAGCTTCGCCCCCACCGGCCGCGGCGAGCTCGGCGTTCTGGCGTGCTTCTTCTTCGATCTGTGCGGCCTGCTTCCGGGCGCGGTCGAGAATGCGGTCCTTTGCCTCGAGGACGGATGCGATCGCCGAGTCCACCGAATGGTCCTGCTGTTCCTTGAACTTGGCGATCTCGTACTCGGCTTGTTCGAGTCGAACTTTGGCATCCTGCGCTCGCAGCGCCATCTCGCGGTACTGCGCATCGACCTTGATCAGATAGGCACGGACTTCGTCCTGGTCGAACCCCTTCCGACGCACGGAGAAGTCTCGGGGTTCAAGCTCGTCTGGCAGATCGTGATCGATGATGGGCACAGGGGGACCTCGGCGCTATTCGGTGTACTCCACTTTCTCGGTCGAAACCGGTGTCCCCTTTACGGAAACGGATCAGGACCGCGAAATTCCCCACCCAAGCCTACGCGCGCCGAAAGAGTGACAAACGACGAACGACGAACGACGAACGAAGTAGAGAGCAAAGTAGAAGGTAGAAAGTAGAAAGCAAAAAGGCAGGGCCTCACGCTCGGACCCGACGATCGGTACTTTCTACCTTTGTCCTAGAGCGAGCGAAGCGAAGCGGTCGTTCGTCACCGAGCGCAGCGAGGCGCGTTAGGGCAGCGCTGCGATGATGCTCTCGTCGAGGCCGGGGAAGCCTTGGATGTACTCGCGACGCTCTGCCTTGAGGCGGTCGACGAGTTCGGCGTACTCGTCGGATCTGCCCTGGTTCGCATAGAGCGTCCGTGGTCGCAGCAGTTCAGGGTCGTCGAACCCGGGGAGATCGGTTGCAACGAAGTAGCCGAAGTCGGGGTCTTCTTCCCATTCGATCGCGTCGGTGAGGAAGCCCTCGATGACCGCCGAGGAGTGGCGGATCTTGACCTTCTTCGAACGGTCGTCGCCGTCGGGTCCACCGACGCGACCCGTGTTCATCAAATACACGTCGACGTCGGGCATCGTCTCGAGAAGCTCGAGGAACCGGTTCCCCATGAGTGCGTCGTTGTCGAAGAAGAACGGATTCGTTCCGGGAACCCGGAGGCTCTTCCCAGCCTCAGCCTTCCCGCCCGCACTCGTGCCGATGGTCTCACCGAGCATGAAGTACGCGGCAGCTTGCTCGCGCTTCAACTTGACGATCGCCGGGATGATGGTCTCGTTCCGGTTCAGCAGGAGGATCGCGTCTGCCGTTGGCAGGTTGATCGGTTCGCGGTGTCGGATGTTGGCGAGCGGGAACGTGGAGCGCCCGTTGCGGGTGTCCGAGTCGTTGAAGAAGTCGACCTTGCCGTCGGGAGACACCCAGGTGCTCTCGAGCCATGCGTCCGGACGGGTCGTGCCTGCGTAGATCGTCGGCTCGTCGTCGGGATCGAGACCATACGTCTTGGCAAAGCAGCCATTCTCCGTGGTGAAGACCTGACCACCGGGGAACAGCGCATTGAAGTCGTCCTGCACCGGAAGGGAGCCGAGCTGCTGCCTGAACGTCGTGGTCGTCTTCCCGGTGCCCGAGAGCCCGAGTATGAGCGCGACCTTCTCTTCACCGTTCACATCGGGGAAGGTCTTCAGGCCGGAGTGGAGCGCAAGTCCGCCCTTCTCGTAAACCAGGTGGTTCCACATCCGAAGGCCACCCATCTTCGATTCACCGAAGTAGTCCGACCCGAGGACGCGTGTGACGTAGTGGTCGTGGTCGACGAGGATCAGCCGATCGTCCGGCTTTCCGGGTGCCGACAACCCCGGTGTGTAGATCACCGTGAACTCGGGCGTCCAATCGTCGTCCTTCGGGAAGTACAGTTGCTGCTGCATCGCAGGGATGTTCGCCTGCGTGCGTTCCATGTAGAGACGACAGCCGGTTCGGAACTGCGGATCAGGCCCGATGTAGCCCTCGATGAGGATCATGTCCTTGTCGGCGATGTAGGCGTCCTGCTTTGCCGCCCACTCGTCGTACTCGGACCTCGAGATCCGGTTCTTGTGGTTCTCCTCCTCGGCGACGAAGAACGTCGACCCGGCGAGTCGGGCCTTGACCTGTGCCTTGTAGTTGATGTTCCCGAACTCGGTCTCGGTGACGTTTGGCATGTGCTCGAGGACCCACGCTCGCATCTGCTCCTGGGTCGGGTTGGCGGATACGGATGCTGCGTGTGGGAGTGGGAACTCCATGCTGTCTCCTCGATTCACTACGGTATACAACGGTCTACCCAGCATACGGGAGGACCGATAGCCACCACTTTCCTATGCGATCGTCACGTTCTCGTCGAGATACACGTCCTGGATCGCGTTGAGGAGCTCGATCCCCTCGGCCCGTGGTCGCTGGAAGGCCTTACGGCCAGAGATGAGCCCTTGACCGCCGGCACGTTTGTTGATCACCGCGGTTGCGACGGCCTGTTCGAGGTCTCCCTCGCCCGAGGACGCGCCACCGGAGTTGATGAGTGGCGAACGGCCCATGTAGTTGTTGACGACCTGCCAACGCGTGAGATCGATCGGATGGTCGGTCGTCAGCTCTTCGTACACGGAGGGGTGTGTGCGTCCGAAGCCGACGGCTCCATAGCCGTTGTTGTTCTCCGGTTGCTTCTGCTTGATGATGTCGGCTTGGATCGTCACGCCGAGGTGGTTGGCCTGCGACGTGAGATCGGCCGACGTCTCGTAGTTCACACCGTCGACCGTGAACGCCGAGTTGCGGGTGTAGCACCACAGCACGGTGAACATGCCAAGTTCGTGGGCCCGCTCAAACGCATCGGCGACTTCGATGATCTGACGATTCGAGTCCTCGGAACCGAAGTAGATGGTGGCGCCGACGCCCGCGGCACCGAGGTTCCATGCCTCGTCAACGGAACCGAACATGATCTGCTCGTAGGTGGCTGGGTAGGTGAGGAGCTCGTTGTGGTTGAGCTTCACGATGAACGGGATGCGATGGGCATACGTGCGCGACACCGATGCGAGCACTCCGAACGTCGAGGCTACGGCGTTGCAACCACCCTCGATGGCCAGCTCGACGATGTTGGCCGGGTCGAAGTAGTCCGGGTTCGGGGCGAAGCTGGCAGCCGCTGAGTGCTCGATGCCCTGGTCGACGGGCAGGATCGATACGAACCCCGTGCCACCGAGACGACCATGATCGAGAAGGTTCTGATAGTTGCGCAGGACCTGTGGGTTGCGGTTGGTACCAGCGACGACGCGGTCGATGAAGTCGGGGCCGGGGAGGTGCAGTCGATCCTTGGAGATCTTGGCCTCGTACGAGAGCAGGTAGTCGGCCTGATCGCCGAGCAGCGCTTGGATGTCCATCGGATGTCCCTCCGTCCGTTGTGGTTGTTACGCCAGTGTTTCCATTATCGCAACACGTCGTTCGTGAGCGAATCGTACGGGATGTCGCGACCGTTCACCCGGTCGAAGAGGTGAGCCACGCGGCCAGTTCTTTACCCAGGCCCTCGGCGGTCCTCGCCAGTTGTGCTTCGGCGCCGAGCCAGTCCCCCGATTCGGGGAAGTCAGCGTTGAGGTCGACATAGATCTTGAGCTTTGGTTCCGTTCCGCTCGGACGTGCGAGGACCCGTCCGGCACTGCCGAGGTCGAGTTCGATGAGGTTGGTCGCACCGAGGTAGCGCGGTCGGTCGTCGGCACCTTCGAGGAAGTCTGTGACGGCTACGACGGAGTGGTCGCCGACGGTCGAGGGTGGATCGGAGCGGAGGCGGTCCATCGCCGCAGCGATTCGTTCGGCACCATCGGAGCCCTCCATACGCAGTGAGACCTGCGCCGACGTCCACACGCCATACCGTCGATACAGGTCGCCGAGCCGGTCCAGCACGGTCACTTCCTTCGCCGTCGCATCAGCAGCGAGCACACCGAAGGCGAGCGCGGCCGAGATGCCGTCCTTGTCCCGCACCGTGGTCCCGACCGAGTAGCCGAGTGCCTCCTCATAGCCGAGGACGAGGTTGCCGGCTCCGGTGTCATGGAGGTCGAGCGCAGCGTTCCATATCCACTTGAAACCGGTGAGTGTCCGGTCGTAGCCGACACCGTGCGTCGTTGCGATCTTCCCGAGCAGCGGAGAGCTGACGACCGAGTTCACCACGAAACCATCGTCGCCCTCATGATGGTCAAGGAGGAATTCTGCCAACAGGCATCCGATCTGGTTCCCCGACAGCGGACGCCAAACGCCACCCGGATCCGGTACGGAAACGGCGAGCCGATCCGTGTCCGGGTCGTTCGCAATCACGAGATCGGCGTCGATTGCTCCGGCGAGTTCGTGTGCCAGATCGAGCGCACCCGGCTCTTCGGGATTCGGGAAGTCGACGGTGGGGAAGGTGCCATCGGGTGAGAACTGGCGCGCCACCGGGTTCACCTTGTGGAACCCGAACCGCCGGAGCGCTTCGGTG
>JAUIIM010000072.1 GCA_030431785.1 Acidimicrobiia bacterium
CGCCGAAAGGCGAGACATAGGGATTGTCCACCTGTGTGAGGTCCCCACAGAACACAACCTTCGAATTGGCGGCCATCCGGGTGAGGATCACCTTCAGGGTCGGGAGCTCGAGGTTCTGCGCCTCGTCGACGATCACCAGCTCGTCCGTGATCGACCGGCCCCGCAGATACGTCACCGCCGCCATCTCGAGGATGTCCCGGTCGAACAATTCGTCGACGGCATGCCGCGGATTGCTGCCCTCACCCCCGAACAGTGCATATAGGTTGTCGTGGACCGCAGCCATCCAGGGCTCGAGCTTCTCCGTGAGATCTCCCGGTAAGAAACCGACCTCCTGGCGACCCACGGCGATGAGCGGTCGATAGACCGAGACCCGGCGGTACCTGCCCATCTCCATGACCTGTTCGAGACCGGCCGCAAGCGAGAGGAATGTCTTTCCGGTGCCCGCCATCCCCATCAAAGAGACGGCTTGTACGTCGGGATCGAGCAGGAGGTCGGCGGCGAACGCTTGGCGGGTGTTCTTCGTCTCGACACCGAACATCGACCGCGACCCGGCGACGCGGATGGCGACCGGGTCGGGTCCCGACTCTGCGACCCGTGCGAGCGCTGAGGACGAACCCGGACCTTTGAGGATCAGGAACTGATTGATGATCCCGTCGATCTCGGGGATCGATGCCTTGCCACTGTCATATATCTCGTCGATGACATCGGCGTCGACTTCGACCTCGCACATCCCGCTGTACGACTCGTCGACTTGGACGGTATCGCCTCGATAGTCCTCGACCGCGACCCCGAGTTGTGCACCTTTGATCCTGAGTGCAGCGTCCTTCGTCACGAGGACCGCCGACCCGCGCTCGTCGTCGAGATTCAGACAGGTGCTGAGGATGCGGTGGTCGGGCGTACTGGCGTCGAGGACCTCCGGCAGACGTTCCGAGTGGATCCCGTTCAGCTCGATACGAATCGTGCCACCCGAGGGCAGCGATCTCGGCGAAGCGAGGCCGCCGTTCTCGCTCGCTCCCAGTTCTTCGAGAAGGCGGACGGCCTGACGGGCGTTCGCCCCGACTTCATCCATGCGTGTCTTCTGGCGATCGAGTTCTTCGATGACCGCAAGTGGCAGCACGACTTCGTGTTCGTCGAAGCGGAAGATCGCCCTTGGATCGGCGAGGATCACACAGGTATCGAGCACATAAGATCTCTGGCTCGGTCGCGTCACGTTCCTGTGCACCCCGCGAACCTACCTCTGTTCTTGTAATTACACAACAACTGCGGATCCCAGTTCCGACCTGCGATGAGCGACCTGCGTAGAGTGCGACCATGCGATATGCCGTCATCGGGGCTGGGTCGTGGGGAACGACCATCGCCCATCTTCTCAGCGCCTCGGTCGAAACGACCGTCTGGGCCCGAAACCCCGCCATTGCTGACGAGATCGAGTCAGCGCACACCAATGTCAGCTATCTCGAAGGGTTCGACCTCTCCCCTTCGCTACGGGCGACCGCCGAGATCGAGAAGGCGGTCGAGGGCGCCGACGTCATCGTCATGGGCGTTCCCTCGCATGGGTATCGAGAGGTGCTCGGTCACCTCACCGACAGAATCCGCAACGACACACCCGTGGTATCGCTCTCGAAGGGAATCGAGCAGTCCACCTTGATGAGGATGACCGAGGTGACCCTCGACGTCCTCCCCGATCATGACCCGGATCGGATCGGTGTGTTGACCGGCCCGAACCTGGCGCGCGAGGTCATGGCCGGCCAGCCAGCCGCAACCGTCATCGCGATGCACGATGCCGACGCTGCTCAGGCGCTCCAGCAGGCATTCATGGGACCGACGTTCCGGGTATACACCAATCCCGACGTCGTGGGGAGTGAAACCGCCGGGGCCGTCAAGAACGTCATGGCGATCGCTGCGGGGATGGCCGCTGGCAAAGGTTTCGGGGACAACACGCTCGCGACACTCATCACCAGAGCACTCGTCGAGATGACGAGGCTCGGTGAGGCGATGGGTGGGGATCGACGTTCCTTCGCCGGTCTCGCAGGTCTCGGCGACCTGGTCGCAACATGCAACAGCAGCCAGAGCAGAAATCATCGTGTCGGGTTCGCACTCGGTCGGGGCGAGGCACTGGATGACATCATCGCATCGATGAACATGGTCGCGGAGGGCGTCAAATCCACGAGGGGCGTCCTGGAGTTGGCCGCTCGCTACGACGTCGACATGCCGATCGCCACACAGGTCGGTGCGGTGCTGTACGACGGCAAGGACACGTCCGCTGCTCTTGCAGAGTTGATGTCGAGACAGGCCCGTAGCGAATACGGGTGATCACGTCCGACGGTGACAATCCGCCAGATGGTCATCGACCAGCCCCATCGCCTGCATGAATGCGTACACCGTCGTCGGCCCGACGAACTTCCAACCACGACGCTTCAAATCCTTGGAGATCGCGGTGGACTCTTCAGTGATCGCCGGGATGTCGGTACCCGCTTGCGGGATCCGCACGACATCCGGTTGTCGTGCCCAGAAGTAGGCATCGAGCGATCCTTCCTCTTCGATGAGTTCCAGCGCCCGGTTGGCGTTGTTGATCGTCGCTTCGATCTTCCCTCGATGCCGGACGATGCCCGCATCCGAAAGCAGCCGGTCGACGTCCGACGAACCGTAGGTCGCAACCACGCTGGGGTCGAACCCTGCGAACGCCGCCCGAAAGTTGTCTCGCTTGCGCAGGATCGTGATCCAACTGAGGCCGGACTGGAATCCTTCCAGACAGATCTTCTCGAACAGCCGTACATCGTCGTGCTGCGGAGTGCCCCACTCTTCGTCGTGGTATCGCTGATACACGTCGTCGCCCGACGCCCACCAGCACCTGGCGACGCCATCGTCACCGACGACGACACCGCGATCAGACATCGTCGCCAGCGTCCACCGCTGCCTGTTGGGCCGCCTTCGAGTGCTTCAAGATCACCCGCATGACGTCCTCGATGTAGTCGGGGTCCACGCCGAGGACCTCGGCATCGTCCCGCGCTTCGGCGATGAGCTCTTCCTCACGCTCAGGCGAGTACATCGGGACACCCTTGGCCGCTTTCATGACTCCGATCTCGACGGAGTTCCGCAGCCGTCGGGCGATGAGCGTCAGCAGTTCACGATCGATCCGGTCGATCTCGTCCCGGCGCGACGGAATTCCGAGGCGCTCCATGAGCTCGAAGAAGGACGCTGGATCGAGATGCCCGCCGGACCGGAACTTGGCGGATTCGGGTCTCGGATGGACGGCAACCATGAGTCCGTCGGCGCCGGCCGAACGTGCGGCGAGGCCAAGAGGGGCGATGAGATCGAGCGACCCGGTGATCGGAGCCGGGTTCACGAGTACGGGAAGACTGGTGAGTTGCTGGGCAACAGCGACGGCCGAGATGTCGACCGTACCGGCCGTGCGAGGGTCGTGGCCGGACGAACCGCGGTCACAGAGCACGGCCTTCCCATCCTTGTCGGTCACCACCTCGGCAGCTCGGACCCATTCGTCGACCGTGGCGTCAGGCCCCCGGTGGATGATGACGAGAGCGCCGGACGCACCGACCGCTTCGAGCAAACGGGTTTCGTGCATCCGGGAAGGACCGACCTCGAGGATGTCCACGTGCGCAGCCACGAAGTCGGCCTGCTCCGGCTCGAAGACGAAGGTTGCGGTGCTGACCCCTGCCCGTTGCGCTGCATGTTCGAGGAGGAGGACGCTTTCGCGCCCGAGCGACGAGAAATCTCCTGCGACATCGGGCGGCAGCATCGTCGCCGTGCGCAGCACCAGGGCTCCACCCTCACGGACGACACCGGCCGCATCGACGATCTGCGCTTCGCTCTCGACGGCTCCCGGACCGGCGAGCACCGGGAACGACCCATCACCGAAACGGACCACACCGGCGGCAACGGTGTCCGTGTTGGAATCAGGCTTTCGGCGGCTCTTGAGTTGCGGGTGTTCAGTCGTCATCTGCATCCAGGTCGGACGGCGATACTACCCCTCGATGAGTGAGCGACTGGCCGCCGCAAGAAGTGGCGGGATGGGCTCGAACCCCGCGAATCGCTGATCGGAGGTCTGCCCGGCGACGTACCGGGAGTAGATCTGCTCGATGATCACGGCGATCCGGAACAACGCAAGCGACTCGTAGAAGCTGATGTCCGCGACGTCGAGGCCCGTCCGTTCCGCGTACCGGAGGCGGACCTCGGCCTTCTCCATCACCTCACCGATCGCGACAGCCCGTTCCCCGAACACCGGATAGGTCGGGTCATCCGGCTGCGCCCAGTACGCAAGCAACGTCCCGAGATCGACAAGTGGGTCGCCCAGCGTCGCCATGTCCCAATCGAACACACCCACGAGGTTGCCATCCCCTCCGACCATCACGTTGTCGAGTTTGTAGTCGTTGTGGAGAATCGCAACACGTTGGGGCCGCGGGACCGCCCCCGCAAGCGTCGCGGCGACCGCCTCCATGTCCGGGACAGATCGAGTGGCGGCGGCGTGCCACCGGCGCGTCCAGCCTTCGATCTGCCTTGCTACGAAGCCATCGGGTCGACCGAGCTCGGCGAGCCCGACAGCGGCAGGACCCACCGCATGCAGGTCAGCCAAGGCATCCACGAGCGACGTTGCCACGCGCTGCCGATCATCGGAATCGATGAGCCCTGGCGGCCATTCGTCGCGGACGACCCAACCGTGTCGACGCTCCATCACGAAGAACGGCTTCCCCATCACCGTGGAGTCGTCGCAGTAGTGGTACGACCGCGGCGCCAGCGGATAGGCACGCCAGAGACGGGACAGAACCCGATGCTCTCGCTCCATGTCATGGCCGCCCTTGGCGACCTCCCCCAGCGGCGCCCGCCGGAGGACCAGTTCGGTCCCGTTCGACGCCGTAGCCCGGTACGTGAGGTTTGCGGCACCACCCGGGAACTGATCAAACATGATCTCGTCGGATCCAACGAGATCGGGCACCACCGAGCGGAGATAGTCGGCGACGCGACGCTCGTCGAAACGCTCCTCGGGTCGGATCGGGGCAGTGTCGGACATGAAGGAGAAGCCTAGTTCGAGCGCTTCGGGCCAGCCGGTCGGTCGATGCTAGAACGCCAGGACGATGAGGATGACCACGAAGATCAGGCTCGCTGAGACTTCCGCAACGTGCCGAACGATCGATACGCCGGCTGCACGCATCCCCGGGCGTGACTCGTTGTACGCCACACCGACGACGCCCACAAGGGCAGCGGCGGCAGCAGCGATTGCCCAGCCGGCCCCGTCCAGTGGCGAGGTCTGTGCGATCCGGTCGACGAGCATCGACAGGAACACCCCGGCGAGCACGAGATTCGAGAAGACGAAGTACGACATGGCCCGGGAGCCGTCGCGGGTCAGTCGCACCGCAAGCACGACGAAGGCCGCGACGAGCGCCAAGGTCGTGACCGCGTAGATCCAGCCGAGCCCCGCGACCGGTACGAGCGCTACTGCCACCGCAGCGGTGAGGAACGAATACCACAGGATGTTGGACAGGGTGGGTTGTTCGCCGGCCACGACGGACAGCATGGGGACGCCGGCCCGTTCGTAGTCGGCTTCGTACTTGAGCGAGAGGGCCCAGAAGTGCGGTGGCGTCCAATAAAAGATGATCCCGAACATCAACCACGGTGCTAGGGACAGGTCATCGGCATATGCCGCCCAACCGATGAGTGCTGGGACGGCACCAGCGGCGCCGCCGAGCACGATGTTCTGCGTCGTCGAGCGCTTGAGGTACACGGTGTAGAGGACCGTGTATCCCACGAACGCCACGATGGAGAGAGCTCCGGCGAGCAGGTTTGCGCCGAGCGACAACACCGTGAACCCGGCGAGGCCGAGCAGGATGCCGAATGCGAAGGCATGGCGCGGCTCGACCCGATCGGTCGGGATCGGACGGGCTTCGGTCCGTCGCATCAGCCGATCGATGTCGCGGTCGTACACCTGGTTCACCACGTTGGCGCCACCGGCTGTGAGGGTCCCACCGATGAGCGTCACGATCACAAGCTCGAAACCAGGCCAGCCGTCGGCGGCGACCGCCATCGCTGGAATGGTGGTGACGAGCAACAGCTCGATGATCCTCGGCTTCGTGAGCTCGACATAGGTCAACAGACGTGAGCGAGCTAGCGGCGCAGTCATGTCGCCCGTGCCAGACCGGACGGCTCATCTGCGCTCTCCGTAGCCGTTGCAGCGAACAGGACGAACGCAAGCCAGAGGACATCGGCGACGAACAGGTGGAGCATCTGCATCGCGAGGGGCGTGAGCAGGAAGATGTTTGCGATGCCGATGAACATCTGCGTGAAGACGATGAGGACTACAGCATTCGACCACCAACGGCTTCGTTCCGAGTCGGCGACCCGGACCGTCGAGTACGCCACGAACAGCCCACCGAGGACCGCGATCATCGGATGAAGGACGCGGAGCCGTAGCAGCAACGGTGCCGTCGGACCGAATTCCGCAGCGACGCCCTCGGCGACCGAGTCGGCGGGGAACACGGCGTCTGCGATCGCGTTGAGCGCCCCGGTCGCACCGACGACCATGATCACGACGGCACCGGCGAGCAACCAACGACGCGTCGTACGCGGGATACCGGCCCGTGGCGGTTTGTTCCCCGATCCCCACCATGCAGTGAGCGTCAGGGCACCGAGCAGGAGGAACGTGTTCGTCAGGTGCAACGCCACGGCGATCATCCGACCCACCGAGATGTCGTCTTCGACCCAACCGAAGAGCACGAGCGCCGCACCCAGAAGGGCCTCGATGACCAGGATGAACCCGGAGACCGTTGCCGCCTTCCGGACGATATGGCCCTTCTCGAATACCCAAAGGGCAAGAAAGAACATCGCTGCAACACCGATCCCGGCCATCACGGACGAGACACGATGCGAGTACTCGATGAGCGTTTCGACGGTGTCGTTCGGTGGGACGAACTGGTCACCACACTTCGGCCACGATTCCCCGCAGCCAGCGCCCGACCCGGTGGCGCGAACGATGGTCCCGCCGATGATCACCGCCATGTTGAACACGAGCGTCGACCACGCGACGACGGAGAAGACACGCTGGCGGCGGGGCAGCGACTTGAACATACGGCAAGGGTACCGAGGGCATCGGATGTCGCACCGCCGGATAGGATTGCGGTATGAAGAAGCTCCTGATCCTCGCCGCCGCCGCCATTGCCGCCGCGGTCGTGTACAAGATCCTCACTGCCGAGATCCCGATCGACGAGAGCTGAACGTGCTCCCGATCCGCTCGTACGGGTTGGGACCCGGTGTCGTTGCCCTCCACGGATTCTCGCTGACCGGAGCACAGTTCGACGGTTGGGCGGATCGGCTGGGGAAGCCTGTCCATGCACCGGATCTTCCGGGCCATGGCGGTGCACGCCACTCCTCGACGGACTGGCCCTCGGTCCTCGAATCGGTCCGTGTGACGCTCGACGGCTACAACGGACCGCTGATCGGCTACTCCCAGGGAGCTCGTGTGGCACTTGCATCTGTCATCGCGGGCCACACCTCACCGTCGACGCTCATCCTGGTCTCCGGGAACCCCGGGATCAGGGAGGACGAGGAACGGGATACCCGCCGGATCGCAGATCGCGACCTGGCACAGACCATCCTGACCGATGGACTCGAAGCCTTCCTCGACTCGTGGACCTCGGGCGGGCTCACCTCGACCGCAGACCTCGATGTCGGCACGCAGATTCGTGACCGCGAGGTCCGACTCGA
Organism: Acidimicrobiia bacterium; assembly: GCA_030431785.1. Classification (GTDB taxonomy): domain Bacteria; phylum Actinomycetota; class Acidimicrobiia; order Spongiisociales; family UBA5794; genus UBA5794. The sequence goes on from JAUIIM010000072.1 coordinate 7,711, forward strand.
GAACAGCGCCGAGGGTCTGGCGGCAGCGCTGGTCGGCTATGGACAGGGTGCCATGCCGCCACTGTGGGAACACCTCGACGAAGTCGGCTGTCGAGTCCTGTTGATCACGGGATCACGCGACGCCAAGTACACCGACATCGCAGACGAGATGGAGGCGCTCCTTCCGAACGCCGCGCACATCAACATCGAAGGGGCCGGCCACAACCCGCTGTTGTCACACCCGGATCAGACTGCGCACGTGCTCCGGTCATTCCTCGACGGGTAGTGGTTCACCGGTCGACCAGTCATAGAACCCTCGACCAGACTTCTTCCCGAGCCTGCCCGCCGCGACCATGTCCCTGAGCAGTGTTGGCGGTTCGAAGCGATCCCCATAGACCGTCGCAAGATGCTCAGCGATGCCGAGTCTCACATCCAACCCAACCAGGTCGCCGAGCATCAATGGCCCCATCGGATGTCGATATCCCAGGCGCATCGCCGTGTCGATGTCGGCAGCACTCGCCACTCCCTGCTCGACCATGCGAATCGCTTCCAACCCGACCAGGACGCCGAGCCGTGAAGTGGCGAAGCCGGGAGCGTCGTTGATGACCGCCTGCTGCATCGACAGCCGGTCGACGATCACCGAAGCGGCCTCCAACGCGCCCGGCGAGGTTTTTGCACCCCGGATCACCTCGACGAGGTCGATGGCCCACACAGGATTGAAGAAGTGCATCCCGAGGAATCGCTCCGGCCGCGACAGCGGAGCGGCGAGCTGATCGATCGAGATGCTCGATGTGTTCGACGCCAGAAGTGCAGGTTCCAGTTCTTCGGCTGCGCTCAGGACACGGTGCTTGAGGTCGACGCTCTCGATCACGGCCTCGATCACGGCGTCAGGATTGGCGTCCACCTCCCCGAGGGAGCCTGCCGGGGTCACCAGCCTCGACGCCGATGCCGCATCCGCCAACTTCCCCCGCGTTTCGGCGATCTCGAGCGACGCATGGACGCCGGCCACAGCGGTCTGTGCTGCGTGCTCGTCCACGTCGACCACCTCGACCGACAGGCCATGGGCCGCACAGCGATGGGCGATCCCCCGTCCCATCGTCCCACCGCCGATCACAACTATGCGCATGACCCGGGAGCCTAGATGTACCCGGCCAGGACGTTGGTGACAGTTGCATAGGTGAAGACCTCCGTGTGGAGTGGTGATTGCCGTCAACACCCACAGGAGGTCTTCATGGGTCACCGTAACGCTCGTCTCACGGTTCATGGTCGTCGTTTGATCGTTCACAGGGTCAGGGTTCTGGGTTGGCCGGTGGCTCATGTGGCCAAGGCAATGGGGGTCTCTCGCCAGTGTGCTCATCGCTGGTTGGCGAGGTTCGATGCTGAGGGGGATGCGGGACTTGCCGATCGGTCGTCTCGGCCGCATCGGTCTCCGTCAAAGACACCGGTGTCGGTTGAGGCCGCCGTTGTCGAGGCTCGCCGAGAGCTTCGAGTGGGACCGGATCGCCTGGCCGATGAGTTGGGGGTGCCAGCTCGGACGATCTCACGCATCCTGCGCCGTCATCAGGTGCCCTATCTGCATGAGTGTGACCCGTTGACTGGTGAGGTCATCCGGTCGTCGAAACACACAGCAGTGCGATACGAACGAGACACCCCAGGCGAGCTGATCCATGTTGATGTGAAGAAGATCGGTCGGATCCCTGACGGTGGCGGCTGGAAGGCGTGGGGACGCCACATCGGGAAGACATCACAACAGAAGAAGGCTCGTATCGGGTACGACTACATCCACTCAGCTGTCGACGACCACACCCGCCTCGCCTACTCAGAGATCCACCCCAACGAGCAAGGCGCAACCGCTGCAGGGTTCCTCACCCGAGCCAGCGAGTTCTTCGCCTCAGTCGGAATCGAACAGATCACTGAAGTAATGACCGACAACCACTGGTCCTACACCAAAAGCACCGCATTCACCCAGGCACTCGAAGCGATCGGCGCCCGTCACATCACCATCCGCCCACACTGCCCCTGGCAGAACGGGAAGGTCGAACGATTCAACCGGACCCTCCAAACCGAATGGGCATACAAGCAAGTGTTCACCACCAACGACGAACGATCCAAAGCCCTGCCATCATGGCTCGAGTACTACAACCATCACCGGCGACACACAGCCCTCGGACGCCGACCACCAATCAGCCGAGTGTCACCAACCTGATGGCCGGATACA
>JAUIIM010000166.1 GCA_030431785.1 Acidimicrobiia bacterium
CCACCCGCGCATTCGCCAGCGCCGTGAGCGGACCGTACAGCGCAGTGAGGTAGCTACCGAGGGCGACGATCGTCCCGATGGTGATGTCCCCGTCGATCACGAGATACGCCCCGAGCCAGAACGTCAGGGCCGTCCCCAGTGCAGCAGCGACACCGAGTGCCATGAAGAACCACCGACCGATGGTCGCCTGCCGAATCCCCAGGTCGCGGACCTCGGACGCATGGGAAGCGAACCGCTTGTCCTCGTGTGTCTCACGCCCGAAGAGCTTGACGAGTAGGGACCCCGACACCGACAACGTCTCCTGCATGAGGGTGTTCATCTCGGCGTTGGCTCGCATCTGGTTGCGACGGATCACCCGAAGACGGTTGCCGACGCTGCGCGATGCGAACAGGAAGACCGGGATGATGGCAAGCGACAGGAGCGTGAGCCGCCATTCGAGACGGAACATGATGAAGAGGGTGGCGACGACGGTGAACACATTCGCGGTGAGCGTCACGAACGTGCTGGTGACCGCTTGCTGTGCGCCCACGACATCAGAATTGAGGCGGGACATGAGTTCACCGGTCTTCGTGTTGGTGAAGAACGCGAGCGACATGCTCTGGAGGTGCTCGAACAGCTGCCGCCGGAGGTCGTAGATGATCCCTTCCCCCATCGAGGCACTCGCCCAGCGCTGGAGGACACCTACGGCTCCGTTGATGATCGGGATCGCGACCATGCCGACACCGAGCCAGGTGACCAAGCCGAGGTCCCCGTCCGGTATCGCCGTGTCGATCAGCGACCGCATCAGCAGCGGGGGAAGGAGCGACAGCAGCGAGATCACCACGATCGTGGCGAGCACGATCACCAACTGGAAGCGGTACTTCGATGCGTACGAGAAGACCCGCTTGAGGAGAGCCCGATCCACCTTCGGAGGAGGCTGGGATTCGTCGTGGCGCAGGTATGCGCCCATGCTCCGGTGGAACGTCATGTGTCGGAATCCGAACGACGCAGGAGCACGCGCTCAACCGTGTTCCCCGACACCGAGCGCACGACGATCGTCCACGGACCAACCGTCGCCTCGTCCCCCTCCGACGGAAGGTCCTCGAAGGTATCGAGAACGAGGCCCGCCACGGTCGCATAATCACCCTCCGGCACGTCGAGCCCCATCTCGACGAGGTCATGGACGGGATAGCGACCGGGGACGAGGTAGCTACCGTCGCCGACGGCCCGGGGCTGGAGCACGAGGGCATCGGCATCGTCGTAGATCTCCCCGACCAGCTCTTCGACGAGATCTTCGACCGTGACGATTCCCTCGACACCTCCGAACTCATCGATCACGAACGCAAGCTGGTCACGTCCGGATTGCAGGACCCGGAGTGCAGGGAGCACCTTCATCGTCTCGGGGATCGCAGGGACGGACCGCACGTGCTGTCCGACGACATCGGTGCGAGGCGCGGTGACGAGATCCTGCAACGTCACGATCCCCGCCGACTCATCGAGCCCGGCATCGTCCGCAACCACGGGCAGCCGGGTGAACGCCGCCCGGGTCATCTCACCGATCGCATCCGCCACAGGGGTGAGCGCATCGATCGTGATGACGTCGAGCCGCGGCGTCATCACCCCGAGGACGGGGCGGTCGGCCACGTCGAACGCCCCCATCAGCACATCCTGCTGGTCGTGATCGAGCCCCTCGGTCATGAGGACCAGTTCCCGCAGCTCGTTGAGCTGTTCGGACTCATCGGGTCCTGTGGAGCGCCCACCGAAGATGCGGACGAAGAAGTCCGTCGTCACGCTCAACAACCAGACGACTGGTGTGGCGATGACGGCGAGCCACCACAGCACACGACCGAGTGCCGTCGCCCACCCCACCGG
>JAUIIM010000073.1 GCA_030431785.1 Acidimicrobiia bacterium
TAGTCGGACTCACGGAACACAGTTGCGAGTTCCACCTGCTCTGCTCCCAATGACTCGATGACGCTGTGGTCGATGAACGGATCGTAGACGAGGATCCGGCATCCGAACCCGGCGAGTCGGTGAGCCAGCGCCGTACCCACGTGTCCGAGACCGACGAGACCCACGGTGCGCCCTCCGACCTCGCGGCCCGGACCGTCGAAGTCCGTACGCCAACCGCCCGTCTTCACCGAGTGGTCGGCTCGTGTGATGTTGCGGCCTTCCGAGAGCATCAGGCCGAGTGACAGCTCAGCAACAGCGGTTGCGTTGCGGCCGGCGACGTTGATCACAGCGGTTCCGTTGGCGGACGCAGCAGCTACGTCGATGTTCTCAGTTCCGGCCCTTGCGACGAACACTGCACGAATGTTGGACCCGGATTCGAATACTTCGGCTGGCATCGGTGCGAAGTGCAGCATCACGAACTCCGATCGGCGCATCGCTGCGACGAGTTCAGGATCGTGGTCGAGGCTGTTCACGCCGTTCAGCTCCATCGAAAGTTGAAGGCTGTGCTGATGTTCCTTGGAACCCTTGAGGTCGAACGTCACCGGAGTGGGGGCGTCCGGGGCGTGAGCGCGGAGTGCCTCGACGTATGCGGATGCGGGGATGTAGTGGTCGCCGACGATCAGGGTGCTCATGTTGCCTCCGCTGAGGACAAAGGGTGGGACGGGTCGAAGCTGGACTTGATGGTCGGTCGTTGGGCAGAGATCGACGAGGGAGACGGCATCTGGGTGTTCGCCAGCGAGCACGCCGCAGCCGCCCATGCCAGTCCCGTAGCGAGCGCCACCTGGCCGGAGCCGCCACCAGCCAGGAAGCCAGCGAGCAAGGCATCGCCCGCGCCGACCGCAGAGACGAAGTCAGCCACGGGTGCAGTGCCGATGATCGTCGATGTTCCATCGGTGAGCATCGCCCCGTCCTCACCCATGCTCACGAGGACCTGGGTGGCACCGCGCTCGATGAGTGAGTGCGCAGCGTCGGCGATGTCTCCGAGTGTTGCAAGCTCACTTCCGGTCGCTTCTGCGAGCTCTGCCGTGTTCGGCTTCACGAGCGCAGCGCCCGCTTCGACCGCAGCGATGAGCGCCGGGCCGGACGTATCGACGGCGACCGGCATGCCAACGGTCTCGACAAGGTCGGCGTAGAACATCGTGGGTGCACCCGGAGGGAGACTGCCGCACCCCGCTAGCCACGACGCACCGGTTGAACGTTGACGCACCGTGTGAAGCAGTTCGGCGACTTCTGTCGGCGTGAGTGGGGGGCCCGGCTCGTTGATCTTCGTGGTGACCCCGTCGGGTTCCACAAGACTGATGTTCGACCGGACACCAGCCATGATCGGTACTGCCGAGGTTGCGATGTTCGCCTGCTTCAAGAGGTACTCGAGTTCCTGGCCGCCATGACCGCCGGAGGGGAACACCGCAGTCGTACTTCGCTGGTTCAAAGCGAGCGCCATCGACACGTTGATGCCTTTGCCGCCGGGATCGACCTTCGTCTTGACGGCTCGGTTCAGTTCACCGTGCTGGAATGCATCGACGATGAGGGTTCGGTCGATGCTCGGGTTCGGGGTGACAGTGACGATCATGCGCGGGCGATCGCGACGCCGGTCGCTTCGATCTCAGCGACGACCTCATCGTCGAGATCCTTGCCGGTGATGATCGCATCGAGATCGGTGAGTTCGGCGAAGGTAAGAAGACTCACGGCGCCGAACTTCGTGTGGTCGGTCAGGAGGACGTTGCGCTCGCCGGAGTGGATGATTGCTCGCTTCACCGCGGCTTCCGCCGGATCCGGAGTGGCGAGACCGCGCTCCACCGAAACGGCGTTGGCACCGACGAAGGCGACATCGACTCGCAGTTCAGAGAGATTGCGGAGCGCCCAGTCGTCGACTTCGGCGAGAGTGCCCGAACGTACGCGTCCACCGATTGTCATCACGGTGAGCCGGGGGAAACGGACCAGGGCCACGGCTGCGGTGATCGAGTTCGTGATGACGGTGAGTTCCGAGTCCATCGGGATGTGTTCGACGAGCCGTGCCGTCGTAGACCCGGCGTCGATGAACACGGCACCAGTCGTGGGGAGTTCGTCAAGCGCAGCGACCGCGATCCGGTCCTTCTCCTCGGTCATCACCTGCGACCGGTCCTCGAGGGAGGACTCGAAGACGAGCCGGTTGGCGGGGACGGCACCACCGTGCACTCGCTTCACCAATCCCGTTCCCTCCAGTGCGCTGAGATCACGACGGATCGTCTCGGCGGCTACACCGAACTCGTCACTCAGCTCCGCGACACCGACGCGGCCGTCTCGCTGTATTCGCTGCCAAATGGCGTGTTGGCGTTCCTCGCCGTACATCGCATCCTGCCCATTCATGTGGAAGTATGTGGGATTGATATTTGACTATAGCCGTTTGTGTTGGTTAATGTGGGTATCCGAAACCGGAAGAACGGTGTCGTTCGACTCCCGGGATCGCATGCCCCAGGGCTGGCGAGACGGAAACGGGTGGGTCGATGGCGCTGGTCCGGCGTTTGATTTGGCAAGACGGAAAGGACTGTCATGAAGAAGCATCTTGCGATGCTCCTTGCGATCCTCCTCCTCGTAGCTGCTTGTAGCTCCGACGACGGCGGTTCCGAGGACACAACAACCACGGCGGGCGAGATGGAGGACGTCACCCTGACGGTCTCGACATGGACCGCCGAGGCTCCTGGCTTGAAGGATTGGTGGCCGACGGTCATCGACAGTTTCGAGGCGGAGCACCCGAACGTCACTGTTGATCTCCAGCAGATCGCATTCAGCGACTATATCTCAGGTCTCACGACGCGTTTTGTCGCTGGTGAGGGGCCGGACGTCATCCACGTTCCGCTTCCGCTGACGACGCTTCCCGCGTGGGCCGAGGCCGGGTTCCTCCAGGACCTGGACGATTTCCTCGCGACGACCGACATCCCGGAGACGTGGCCATCGAGTCAAGCGTCGATGGAATGGGATGGAGAGACGTACGGCGTGTTGCTCGTCGACTACGGCTACGTGCTGTTCTACAACGAAGCGATGCTCGCCGATGCAGGTGTCGACGTGCCGACGAATTCCGATGAGCTCGTGGCGGCAGCTGCGGCGCTGACGACCGGAGACCAGTATGGCTACGCGGTGACGGCGGACAACACGATCAACTTCCTCCGTGATGCGTTCCAGTTCATCCAGGGTGAAGGCGCCCAGTGGATCGACGGCGATTCGTGGACCTTCGACAACCCTGATGTGGTCGCAGCGGTGGACAACTGGCGCACCATCGCCACCCAGTACGCCCCCCAGGGCACCGACATCGGCCAGAAGCGCCAGTCGTTCTATGACGGCAACGTGGCGATGATGGTCGAAGGCCCGTTCATCCTGGCCCAGATCCCAGCGAACGCACCGGAAGACGTAGCGGGTGACCTCCACATCGCCCAGATGCCGTTCTCGGAGAAGTCTGGCGATGTCAGCCATGGCATGTCGATCTTCACCGGGATCCCGGACAACAAGCAGGCAACGGCCGAGGAGTTCATCCAGCACGCTGCCGCTCTCGCCAGCATGGAGTCGTATGTGGAGAACGTCGCTTCGCCGGTGGCCCGTCGTGAGGCAAACTCCCTTCTGAGCGAAGCCGGTCCTGACGGCGAGCAGATTGCGCTCGCAGCCGATTCGGTGAGCGTGTTGCTGTTCCCAGCGGATGCAACCGGTCTGCGCGAGAACTTTGCGGACTTCCAGTCGATCGCGGCTGAGTGGTTCCAGCAGATGCTCGTGTCGGACATCGCAACGGCCGACGCACTCGCGAATCTCCAGAGCGACCTTGAGGACGCGGGGATTACACCAAACTAGGTAGGACCTGAGGCTTCCTCCCGCCGCCCGACCACCGGGTGGCGGGAGGGACTCGACCGACGAAACGAAGGGCGATCATGGCGGAACTCGTCGTGCTGGGATCCGGGGCAGGCTTTGCGACCCCTGATCGATTCTCGACATCGATAGCGTTGCTGGAGGATGAGTCCGTGTACCTCCTCGACGTAGGGGAGCCGTGTGCGGCACTCCTGTTCCGCCACGGAATCGACCCACTTGCAGTGCGGGGCATTTTCGTCTCGCACATGCATCCCGACCACGTCGGGGGACTCGCACCGGTTCTCTTCTCGATGTATCTCCCCGGCAGGTCAACCGATGGTCCCCGGTTCAGGGAGTGGTCCGTGTCGACTGACTCTCCCTGGTACCGGGACCATGTCTCGTTCCCCGCGGACCCACCGGAACGGGCAGAGGACGGTCGCTACGGTCCCGTCAGCCTGCACGTGCCGACCGAAGCCGTGGAAGCGATGCGTGTGTATCTGCCATCCGTGTACCTCGCACCCGAGATCCTCCCGTTCCCACTCGACATCAGCGGTGTCGCACCGGGGGAGATCTATGCGGATGGGAGTGTGTCCGTCGATGCGCTCGCAAACACCCACCTGTCAGCGAATGCTGCGTATCAGGAACTCCCCACGCTCTACCCGCACATGGCGCTCGAGAGCTACTCGTACGGTGTCACCGTCGGTGGCACCAGAGTCGTGTACTCGGGTGACATCACCGCCCTTGCGGAACTCAGCCCATTGCTGCCGTCTGCCGATGTCCTCATCATCGAGATCGCCCACTTCGATCCGAACGATCTCCCGGATGGGCTCAGCGACGTCGACGCATCCGTGATCATCCTCACCCATGTGCACCCCGGGCTCGAGGCGCGCCTGGCGGAAGTGGTCGAACGCTGGGGGGACGATCGGGTGATCGTTGCCCACGACGGTCTCCGTATCTCCTTGTGACACCTGAGTGGAGCGTCCATGCGTAGCACCGCATTCTTGACTCGCATTCCGTTCGCCCGCAGATTCATGCGGGAGGACGTCGCAGTGCCCTATCTCCTGCTTCTCCCGGCGATCCTCATCGTGGTGGGGACGCTGCTCGTCCCGCTGTTCATCCTGGGAAACATGTCGATCCGCGATGTCCAGATGGCGAGCCTCGACGAGGTGTTCCAAGCACCGCTGACGGTCGATCATTACACATCCGTGTTGACCGATCCGGACACGTGGAAGAGCCTGCGCGTCTCCGTCGTGTACGTCGTCGGTTCGGTCTCGGTGGCATTCCTGATTGGCTTCTCGAGTGCGTTGCTCCTCCGGCAGGTCTTTCCCGGTCGCAAGGTGTTCCGCACGCTCGTCCTCGTTCCGTGGGCTGTCCCGGGGATCACAGCGACGATCGCCTTCCTGTGGATGCTCGCTCCGACCTTCGGTGTCGTGAACTACATCCTCCGATCGTTCGGGCTGATCGACACCGACATCAACTGGTTTGCGAATCCGGACACCGCGATGGCAGCCGTCATCGCACCGACTGCATGGAAGTCGTACCCGTTCTTCACCGTCATGCTGCTCGCCGGACTCGCCTCCATACCTTCTGAGCTCTACGAGGCAGCGTCCGTCGACGGTGCGGGTCGTCTCGACAAGTTCCGGTACATCACTTGGCCAGGGGTGAAGAGCTATGCGTTCCTCGCGATCCTGTTCAACGCGATGCACGCCTTCCGCGAGTTCGACTTCATCTATGCGTCGACCAGGGGCGGACCGGCGGGGGCGACGGAGACGATCGCGATCCGGATCTACAACGAGGCATTCGAAGCATTCCGATTGGGAACGGCGTCTGCGCTCGGAATGGTCACTTTCGTGATCGTGGCACTCGTGGTGATCTTCGGTCTTGCCAAACAGGTCCGCAGTGCGATGGGGACATCGATATGAAGGTGTTCCTCAAGCGGCATCGGCGGTGGGCATGGACCATCGGGTCTGCGTTGTGGGCGGGGCTCTTGCTCTTCCCTGTCTACTGGATGGTCCAGACGGCACTGTCTCCGACCGAGAACGTGCTTTCCAGGAATCCGACCCTCCTGCCGCGAGATGTGTCGTTCGATGCGTTCACTCAGCTCCTCGAGGACCCCACGACGTACTCCTGGTTCCAGAACTCGTTCATCGTCATGGGAGTCACGGCTGTGGTGGCGACGACCGCGGCAACCTTCGCCGGATACGCACTCTCGCGGTTCCGTGCTCCTGGCTCACAGAGTGTGACTTTCGTGATGTTTCTCGGGAGGATCCTCCCCGGGACCCTGATCGCGTTGCCGTTCTTCGTGATGTTCCGACTCATCGGCCTTCTCGGTACCTTGCCGGCGGTGGTCATCGCAAACACGAGCGCGATCATCCCGTTTGCCACCCTGCTCATGAAGAGCTATTTCGACAGCATCCCGAGCGACCTCGACGAAGCAGCCCGCGTGGACGGGTGCAGTCGTCTCCAGGCGATGTGGCGCGTTCTGCTGCCGGTCGCCAAGACAGGGGTTGCGGCGACACTCATCTTCGCTGCGACCGCGAGTTGGGTGGATCTGCTGTTCGCACGTACGCTGCTGTTCGACGAGAACAAGTGGACGGTGCCGGTCGGGATCGCATCGATGATCGGGGACGTCCAGGTCGATTGGAACCAGTTGATGGCAGCAGGAACCCTGTCCGTGATCCCCGTCTTCATCCTCTACTGGTTCACGGAGAAGTACTTGGTCGAGGGAATGACGGCCGGAGCGGTCAAGGGATGAACGGTACCGAGGAGGTCGGATGATGGTCACGAACACGTGGCGGGAGCCAGCGCGCGATATTCCCTTGATCGCATCCGTCGACGTTCTCGTGGTGGGTGGAGGGCCAGCCGGCGTGGCTGCTGCGGCGGGAGCAGCGCGATCGGGCTCCTCGACACTGCTCATCGAACGGAACGGGTTCCTCGGGGGAATGTGGACCGCCGGGATGGTGCTGACACTCGCCGGCTACAACAGCTGGCTGCGGCCGTACACCCGGTGCGTCGACGGTGTTGCGGGGGAATGGCTCCGAACAGCGGCCGATCTCGGGGGTGCCGAGGACAACGCCGGGTTCGTCGTCAGCTCCGATCCTGAAGTCATGAAGCTCGTGGCCGACAGCCTCGTTCTCGACTCGGGCGCAGATTTGCTCCTCCACACGTGGGTCGCCGACGTCCTGATGGACGACGGTGTCGTCAAGGGGGCGATCATCGAGAACGTCGAAGGGCGGGCCGGGATCGAGGCCGCGGTCACGATCGACTGCACCGGGAATGGAGACATGATCGAGCGCTCCGGGGCGTCGTGGGAGAAGGGCCAGGAGCTCCAGCCGATGACGATGCCCTTCCGGCTCACCTACCAGGGCTCCGATCCGACGTTCGATGAGCCGGCGACCATCCCCATCGGTCCGGGTGCCGCCGTTCTCGGCGAGCCGCTCCTGAGCGAGCGGTCGTCACGCCGTGAGCCCCCCGGTATCGACCGAGAGGCGATGCGGGCAGCGCACGCGGCCGGCGAACTCCCCAGGTTCGGTGGGCCATGGTTCGGCGGTGTCGACCGTGACGTGATGTGGGTCAACAGCACCCGGATCAAGGGCGATGCGTCTGTGGCGGCCGACCTCACGGCGGCCGAGGTGGCAGGTCGCCGCGACACCCGTGCTCTCGTGGACTACTTCCGTGAGCACGTGCCCGGATTCGAGGAGACACGGCTGATCGACACGAGCACGGTCATGGGCGTGCGGGAGACGCGGCGCCTCGTCGGGCGCGTGGTGTTGGACGAGTCCGACATCCGTTCGCCCGAGGATGTGCCAGATTCGATCGCAGTCGGATGCTGGCCCATCGACGTCCATCCGACGGAGGGTCAGACCGGAATCCACGAGATGTACGTGCCGGAGCCGTACTCGATCTCCTATAGAACACTCCTTCCCACCGAGGTCGACGGACTCATCGTCGCCGGTCGGTGCTTCTCGGCGACCAGGCAGGCGCTCGGATCGGCGCGGGTGGGTGCAACGTGTGCAGCGATGGGGCATGCGGCCGGAGTGGCCGCCTCCGTCGCCGCCCGGACCGGTGCTGCCGTGGACGCCGTCGATGTCTCGTCGGTGCAGGCTGAGCTGCGGGCCCAGGATGCGATCGTCGCACCATCGGGTCTCGCATGAAGTTTGGTGCCTTCCTGCCACATGGATGGCGGTTGGACCTGGCCGGAGTGGATCTGGCCGACCAATGGCCGGTCATCATCGAACGTGCCCAGCGTCTCGAGGCGAACGGATTTGCTTCGCTTTGGGTCAACGACCACTTCCACACGGTGCCCACGGCGACGCAGGAGGTCACCTACGAGGCGTGGACCCTTACCGCTGCGCTCGCCCAGGTCACCGACCAGATCCGGCTCGGTCAGATGTGCACGTCGATCGGCTATCGCTCACCAGCGCATCTTGCGAAGATCGCCGCATCGACCGATGTGCTTTCGGGTGGTCGGGTCGACTTCGGGATCGGGGCCGGTTGGTACCAGGCCGAATACGAGGCGTACGGATACGACTTCCCGTCGGCGGCTCAGCGCATCGGGCAGCTGGAGGAGGGACTGGCGATCATGCGACGGATGTGGACGGAGGACTTGGCCTCCTACCAGGGGCGTTTCTTCTCGGTCGACGGGGCGATCTGTCAGCCGAAACCACTGCAGCACCCGATGCCCGTCTGGGTCGCAGGAGGTGGGGAGCAGCTCACATTGCGGGTCGTGGCGCAGTACGCAGATGCTTCGAACTTCGGATCGTCCCCCGAGGAGTTCGCCCACAAGTCCGAGATCCTGGACAGGTATTGCACCGAGATCGATCGAGATCCGGCCGACATCACCCGCTCAGCGGTCATCCATGCGGTGTGTGGCGAGGACGAGGCGGCAGTGCGCAGCGGCGTCGAGTCGGTCAGGAATCGGCTTGCGCACTTCGGTGCGGTCCCATCGGACGATCGCATGATGGGGAACTGGCTCCGGTTCGCCGGTACACCCGCTCAGCTCGTCGATCACATCGGTGAGTGGGTAGACAAAGGCTTGGAGTACACCATCCTGCACATCGTCGATGCCGGGTGGAATCCCGATGCCATCGATCTGATCGGTAGCGAGGTGCTGCCGGCGTTCGACGTCGGGTGACGTCCTCGTCAGTCGTCGAGGACGAAGGTGAGCTTCATGTCGACACGGAAGTGTCGGATGGTGCCGTCGTCGGCCAGTTCGACCTTCTGTTCCGAGATCCAGGCCCCACGGATGCCTTCGATGGATTTCTGTGCCTTTGCGATTCCCTTGCGGATCGCATCCTCGAAGGACCCAGGGGAAGTTGACGTGATCTCGATCACTTTGGCGACTGACACGCGGGACGCTCCTTTGGTTGCTTCGTCCACCGTCAAATCTAGTGGAGAGCGTGTTGGCGTGTAGGGGAGCTGGCTCAGGTTTGGCAGAGTTCGATCGCTGCCTCGAAGTCGGAAGGTCTGAGGAACTTGACCATGAGGATGCGCCACGGATCCCATCGTGTGTCGATCGGATGTGTGATCCACTCGTCCAGCGCCGGTGGTTCGCCGACCTCATACCCAGCTTCGTTCAGGCATTCGGCCGCCTCGACCGATGCCTCGTAGAACTCGGCGAGTTGGTCTGCGTTGTAGGGATCCGATACAGGAATCTTGAGCCCCAGGTAGCAGCGAGCAAGCACGGTGGTTGCTGTGGGTAGCTGTTCGGGTTCGACGTCCATGTCTATCCGATAGCGTTGCGGGCCGTCTCGCTCACCGACTTCAGCTTCGATATCCCAATCCGCCAAGCACGCGACCAGCGCGGATTCGACTTCGGCTCGATCCAGGGTGCGCAAATCCTGCTCCGAGAAGTCACCGTAGCCCTCGATGGGCTCGACGTTCGGCGTGGCTGGGGGCGGCACCGGGTGCCGGTCCGCAGTTCCTATGAGCTGGCCGTTGACGTCATAGATATCCATCCGTACCGTCGTCCCCGGCTCCATCTCGTATTCGAAC
>JAUIIM010000167.1 GCA_030431785.1 Acidimicrobiia bacterium
GCCATGGGGATCGACCGCATCATGATCGCCGCCGGGGAACAAGAGGTCGAATCGCTTGATGCCTTCGTGGTGTCGATCGATGGGGATCGTCGGAAGGACGCCCGCACACTCGTATCACGGCTGCGTCAAGCCGGTATCCGGACGGACATCACGGACCGGCAACGGTCGGTGAAAGCTCAGTTCCGAGCTGCTGACCGGCTCGGAGCGCGATTCGTCGTCGTCGTAGGTGACGAGTGGGATGACGGCAACGTGACGGTCAGGACGCTTTCGACGGGGGACCAGGACACCATCGACATGAAGGAGATCGAGGCATGGCTACGAAGCCGATAAAAGACACGGCGGCGGGCTCCATTCGGGCTGCTGATGTCGGTCGGAGCGTCGTGCTCGCTGGTTGGGTAGGTCGTCGTCGTGACCACGGAGGCGTCATCTTCATCGATCTGCGAGACGCCTCGGGGGTGACCCAGGTCGTCCTGAACCCCGAAGACGAGCCAGCCTCAGACGACGTTCTCCATGGACTCCGCCTCGAGTACTGCGTGCAGGTCGAAGGCGTCGTCCGTGCTCGACCCGAGGGCACGTCGAATGCGGACATGCCGACCGGCGACGTGGAAGTCGTCGCCTCAAACCTCACCGTGTTGAGCACCTCCGAACCGCTTCCGTTCCCGCTCGACGGTCGGACGGACATCGACGAGGGCAAACGACTCGAGTATCGCTACCTCGACCTCCGCCGCGAACGGGTCGCCGAGAACCTTCGCGCACGGTCGTTGGCCATCCGAGCAATGCGCGATGCGATGGACAACCACGGATTCCTCGAAGTCGAGACCCCGACGCTCATCGCATCCACACCGGAAGGTGCACGCGACATGCTCGTTCCGTCACGACTCCGTCAGGGCCAGTTCTACGCGCTCCCGCAGTCGCCGCAGCTGTTCAAGCAGCTCTTGATGATCGGCGGGGTAGAGCGGTACTACCAAGTCGCCAAGTGCTACCGCGACGAGGACTTCCGTGCCGATCGGCAGGTCGAGTTCGCACAGTTGGACTTCGAGGGGGCGTTCTGGGGTCAGGAAGACGTGCTCACGGTGCTCGAGGACGTCGTCAACCGGGTCGTCGAGGCGTTGCGAGGGACGGAGCTGGATTCCGCCATCCCACGCCTGACGTACAAGGAAGCGATGGAGAAGTACGGCTCGGACAAGCCGGACTTGCGATTCGGCATGGAGATCACCGATCTCTCTGGCACGTTCGCCGATACGGAGTTCAAGGCGTTCGCCGGTGTCCTCGCCGATGGTGGTTCGGTGCGTGGAATCAACGCCGGTGCCCTCGGTCTCGCTCGCTCCGGGCTCGATGGATTGGTCTCGAAGGCGCAGGAAGCCGGTGCCAAGGGTCTGGTCTGGATGGTCGTCGAGGAGGACGGCAGCCTGCGCTCACCCGTCGCCAAGTTCCTGAACGAAGAAGAGATCGACGGCATCACATCTGCGCTCGACGCCGAGCCTGGTGACACCTTGTTGATCGTGGCGGACCGGACGAAGGTCGTACTCGACGTGCTCGGCCAACTCCGGCTCCATGTCGGCCGCCCGGAAGGTCACGACGAGCTTGCGTTCGCTTTCGTCCTCGACTTCCCCGTGTTCGATGTGGGCGACGACGGATCGCTCTCGCCGGCTCATCATCCGTTCACGGCACCCGCCGATCTCCAGCAGATGATCGAGGACCCGGAGAACGCTGTCTCGAAGGCATACGACTTGGTCCTCAACGGATCCGAACTCGGCTCGGGAAGCGTTCGTATCCATGACCCCGAGATGCAGGCGAAGGTCTTCGAAGTCATGGGGATCTCGGACGAAGACGC
>JAUIIM010000074.1 GCA_030431785.1 Acidimicrobiia bacterium
ACGAGCGTTCTCAACAGCCGAAGCCATCATCGGTCAGGTCTACCTGGTGGTGTACGTCGCGATGATCGTCGGTCTTGTCGTCGCCGAGCGTCAGGCCGGGTTCCGGGTGAAGGACCTTGATCAGTATCACGCCGTCCTGTCCGATGACGATCCCGCTCCCCCCACCACCTGAGCGGCCGTCTGCAAGAATTCGTGTCGACCTGTCGATTCTGACCGACTTCGTTCGTCATCTACGTGAACGGGCCGGAGATCGGCCACGACAGCCAAGGAGGCATACATGCAGTACGCGTTGCTCATCTATGAAGACGAATCGGCGGCTCCGGCACCGAACAGCCCCGAAGCGGAACAGATCTTCCAGCGATACTGGAGCTTCACCGAGGACATCTCGAAAGAAGGCGTTAACAAGGGCGGCGAGGCGCTGCACCCCGTCGCCGCCGCGACGACGGTACGCGTCGTCGATGGTGAGGTCGAACTCACGGACGGGCCGTTCGCGGAGACCAAGGAGCAACTCGGTGGCTTCTACCTGGTCGAGGCGACCGACCTCGACCATGCCGTGAGTATCGCCGCCCGCATCCCCGCTGCTGAGACCGGTTCGGTCGAGGTGCGACCCGTGTGGGACTTCTCGTCCGAGCAGGGGTAGATGCACGAACACCGGAGAGCAATCGAGGCCGTATTCCGGGAGGAGTACGGCCTCGTTCTCGCTGGGCTGGTGCGCTACACGGGGGATCTCCAACTCGCGGAGGACTCCCTCCAGGATGCCACCATCGCCGCGCTCGGATCCTGGGACGACGGCATACCCGACAACCCGGCGGCCTGGCTCACGACGACAGCCCGCCGGAAGGCGATCGATCGTGTCCGTCGGGCCAAGACACTCGACCTGAAGTACCAGACCATCGGACACCTCGATGCCGGTGACCCTGACCCTGAACCGGTGTACTCGATCGAGGACGATCGTCTTCGCCTGATCTTCACCTGCTGCCACCCTGCGATTCGTCCCGATGCACGCGTTGCCCTCACCCTCCGCACGGTCGCCGGGTTGACCACCCCAGAGATCGCACGTGCCTTCCTCGTCCCGGAACCCACGATGGCCCAGCGAATCGTCAGGGCGAAGCGGAAGATCCGCGACGCCGGGATCCCCTATGAGGTGCCAGCCCCGGCGGACCTGCCCGAGCGGCTCGATGGGGTCCTCGCCGTGATCTATCTCGTCTTCAACGAGGGGTACTCGGCGACGAGCGGGGCGGAGCACGTCCGGACATCGCTCACATCAGAAGCCATCCGGCTCGCCACCACGTTGAACGAAATCCTTCCCTCACAGCCCGAGGTGCTCGGACTCCTCGCGCTCATGGAACTCCATGCGGCCCGAACGGGGGCGAGGACTGATGTAGAAGGGGTCCCGGTGCTCCTGCCCGATCAGGACCGGTCGCTGTGGGACCACGACCAGATCAACCGAGCCGTTGCCACCCTCGATCGGGCGGTCCAGCTCCAATCGCCCGGTCAGTACCAGATCCAGGCGGCGATCGCCGCACTCCACGCCAAAGCACCATCGTCCGAGCACACGGACTGGACGCAGATCGCAGACTTGTATCAGTCCCTGTATCGCTACGTCCCGACTGATGTGGTCCGGCTCAATCGTGCCGTCGCCGTGGCGATGTCCGGTCGGACCGAGGACGGCTTGACGATGGTCGACGAGATCGACACCCTCGACCGCTACCCATACTTCCACACGACACGAGGTGCGCTACTTGCCGACGTCGACAAGGTTGCCGAGGCCATCGCCGCCTACGAGGTAGCGCTCACCCTCATCGAATCCGACGCCGAGCGTCGGTTCGTAGAAAAGCGCCTCACCCAACTCCGCTCCCCCTGACACCCACCGTTGCCAGTCGCCCACTCTTGGTTGATTTGTGTCAACCCAGGGTTGAACCCGGGGTTCCAGGTGTTCCTGAGAGCACTGGCAGCCCTGGGTTCAACCCGGGGTTGCAAAAAGTGGGATCAACCGGTCGAGGTGGATTCGGAGACCGAGGTGGCGGCGTCGGCGATGAGGGAGTTGGCCTGCTCGATGTAGGAGCGGGCCTCATCGACCTTCTGCTGGTACGTGGCGAGGTCACCGGAGCGCAGGGCGACGTCTGCCGCAGCGAGTGCGGCGTCTGCCTGACGGATCAGCTGTGCAACCTGCTCCTCGAGAGAGCCGTCGGGCGGCGTGCCACCGTCACCGTCTCCGTCTCCGTCTCCGTCGCCGGGTCCCGTGCCTTCGCCGAACAGCTTGAACAGGACCGAGTCGAGGGACTCGGCGATCTCGATCTGTGATTCATACGAAGCAACGACCCGCTTGAACTGCGGGATCCCGCCGGCGGTCGAGTCCGACACCAAGTAGATCGGCTGGACGTACAGCAACGAGTCGTCGATCGGGACGACGAGCATGTTGCCCTTCACGACATCGGAACCGATCTGCCCGAGCAGCGTGAATTCGGCAGACACGATCGGGTCCTGGTCGATGAAGTCACCCACCTGGCCCGGACCGTCGATCTGTCGGTCGGACGGCATCGTGTACTCGACGATCTTCCCGTATTCCTCGAGCGGCCCGCTCTTGGCGACCATGAACGATGACATGTTGGGTCGATCTGCCGGCGTGAACGGCTGCATCAGCAGGAACGACAGTTCATCGCTCTCCGGCAGCTCCATGAGGAGGTAGTACGGAAGCATCGGATCGGTCGCGTACGACCCTCTCAGCTGCGGATACGGGCTCGTGGACGGGTCTCGTGCGATCTGCCACGGGTCTTCCCGCTTGAAGAGCTCTACCGGATCGGTCATGTGATAGAGCGTGTACACGTCCGTCTGGATCCGGAAGAGGTCTTCCGGGTAGCGGAAGTGCTCGATCAGGTCGGGTGGGATGTTCTCGATCGGCTGGAACAGGTCAGGGAAGATCTTCTGGTTCGTCCGGATGATCGGATCGGAATCGTCGATCACGTAGAAATCCACAGTCCCGTCGTAGGCGTCGACCACGGCCTTCACCGAGTTCCGGATGTAGTTGAGTGCGGGAGGAAGGTCGGCGCCCTGGTTGAGTCGACCCGTCGTAGCCACCTCCGAGTACGGGAAGCGTCCACTCACGGTGTACATGTCGATCACCCAGCGCAGCCTGCCTTCGCTCACGACCAGGTACGGGTCGTTGTCGGTGTACAAGAACGGGGCAAGTCGCTTCACGCGGTCGTTGATGTTGCGGGCGATCATGACGCGACTCTCAGCGTCGACCTGGCCCGAGATGAGCGTGTTCAGGTCGGCGAACCGCAGCGCCCAAGCCGCACGCTGGAGGAACCCGCCGAGTTCGACACCACCTGTGCCGTCGTAGCTGTTGCGCTGCGCCCCTGCGTCGTCTCCGGGGCCAGTGGGGATGTCGACTTCGCCCTCGAGCGATGCCGCGATGAGGAAGTCCCGTTCGGCATCGTCGGAGAAGTAGATACGCGGCTGCTCGATATCGAGATTCGCGCTGGTCGTGTTGTTGATCGGCGGGATGTCCTGCACGTAGAAGTCCGGCGTACCGTCCGATGTCACGTTGTTGGCTGGAGACAGCACGGCGCCGAGTCCGTGGGTGTACACGAGTCGTTCGTTCACCCACCCAGCGCCGGGGATGTTCGCTTCGTCCAGCCCACGTGCCGAGATCATGACCTGGGTGAGTTCCCCGTCGATGACGTATCGATCGACATCGACATCCGCGAAGTCGTAGTACGTCTTGATGTTCTGCAACTCGGGGTAGGTCATCGCCAACACACCGGGGTCCCAAAGCCGGATGTTGTCGATGGTCGGTCGGTTGGCCTCGATACTGTCGGCAGTCAGGTCGTCAGACGCTTTGAACTCGACCGTTTCCACATCGTCCAGGCCGTAGGCCATCCGCGTGAAGTCGAGGTTGTGTTGCACGAACTCCGTTTCACGCCCGATCTCGTTCGGCTCGACGGAGAAGCGCTGCACCATTGCCGGGTAGATGCCTCCGGCGCCGATCGATGTGATCAGCCAGATCCCCACCGCGACCGCCGGCAGGATCCACCCCTTGAACCACACGTTGACGAGCAGGATGATCGCCGAGACGATCGAGATGAAGATGAGCAGGTTCAACGCCGGGATCTGGGCGTTGACATCCGTGTACGAGGCCCCGAGCACCTGGCCGCGGCTCGAGTACAACAGCTCCCACTTGTCGAACATGTACCCCACGGCCTTGAGGAGGGCGACGAGCGCGAGCAGGATCGATACGTGGGCTTTGACCCCGTCCGACGTACCGCCGCCGAACGACCCGAATCGGATGCCACCGTTGAGGTAGTGCGCCCCGACGACGACGAGCGTCACCACCAGGAGCAGCTGGAACACCCAGCCGAAGACATCTCGATAGAACGGGAGATCGAAGATGTAGAGCGACAGGTCGTTCTGGAAGATCGGGTCGACGACGCCCCATGACTCGCCGTTGCGCCAGAACAGCCAGTTGTCCCACCAGGCACCGGCACCGAGGCCGAGGAGGGCACCGAACAAGAAGGCAAATGCTGTCCGGACCATCGTGCGACGAGGAGACACCCATTCGAACCATCGTTCGATGAGCTCGTCATCCGGGTTGCCGGTGTTCAGCGGGATGGGTGGGGCGAGTCGGTCGACGATCCAGAGATTCACCCAGAAGACAGCGATCGCAAACACCGATGCAACGACGACCAGGATGACCCGAGTGAACGTGACGGTGGTCCAAACATCGGTTGCTCCGAGCTCGGAGAACCAGAGGTAGTCAGTCCAGAGGGTCGCTGCCCAACGACCGAACAACAAGACGGCGAAGGCAGCAGCCGCGACGATCGTGACGATGCGCCGCAGACCGGATGGACGTCCGACGTCGATGGGTTCTCGGTTGATCACGAGCCGGAGTGTAGGGAGCGAACGAGAAACAGAGGACCGCGCAACAGATCATGGATCATCGATCCGCTCGCCAGGAGCTTCCCGCCCAAACGCCTGCGCGCCTCCACCTCCGCAATCGGATTGTCGGATTCTCGGATTGTCGGATTCTCGGATCGAGCTAAGGGCCGGGATCGCCAACGCGCCTCCGCGCCAACGCGCCAGAACGCATTCCCAGGAGCTTCCCGCCCAAACGCCTACACGCCTACACGCCTGCGCGCCCCGCGCTGGCTCACCTACGCGCCTACGCGCTTCTCCGCTTCGTCCGAGCGCCACGTCCGAAACACCTTGCTCGCCGCCGAAGCGATCGCACGGCTGCCCTTGCCGTGCTCTCTGGCCTGCTCGAGCGAACCGACAAGGGCATCGAGCAGATCGGTGGAGAAGCTGGTCGCCGCGGTGGTGCCGTCGAACGTGGGATCCGCTTTGGCGAGGGTCTCGAACGTGTCCTCGAATCCTTGGACGAACGACGCGTCCGGGTTCCACGAGTCGTCCTCCCGGAGCGATTCGAGTGCCTCGTTCTGGAGATCGACAAGCGTTCGCTTGAGATCCTTCAGCGCAGAGTTCCTCGCTGCTCGGACCGCAGCGTCACCGGAGGGATCTGCCGAAGGTTTGGGTTCCGGGGCAGGCTGTGGTTCCGGGTCTGGCTGCGGTTCCGCGTCTGACTTCGGATCGGGAGCCGAGCTCGGTTGGACTACCGGTGGCGCTGGTTTCGGCTGCTGATCGACCTCCGAAGACCTGTCACCGGTCTGCGCCGCGACCGAGGTCGACTCCGGTTCGGAAGACGTCCTGAGCCGCTCGAACAACGAGCCGATCTCATCCGCCGCGTCGGTCGGCTCGGTGTCCGACCCGGGTGCGGGCTGTGTTTCGACCGCAGCAGCTTCGGTAGGCGCCGGTTCCGCTGGCGCAGATTCCGGTTCGGGCTCGGGATCAGGCTCGGGCTCGGGCTCCGGTTCCGGCTCGGGTTCGGGTTCCGGCGCTGCTTCGGGAGGGGGCTCTGGCGTCGGTTTCGGCGAGATCACGGCGACGGTCTGTGGCTCCACCGAGGCTGGTGCAGATTTCGATGTCGACCGCATCGCCTCCACCTCGGCGACGAGTTCGTCCGGATCGACCGGTTTGAGCGGCACCGCTCGCGACCCTGCGACAATCCGCACCGAACCGAGTTCGTCGACATGATGCGAGTGCCCATCATCCACGGGTTGTTCGGGTTCCGGTTCTGGGCCTTCGAGTTCCTGGCGTTTCGAGTCGATCTCCTGCTCGAGGAGGCTTATCGAGTCTCGTGTCGCCTCCAGCTCCGAGAGCAGTTCACTCCGGCGATCCTCAAGCGCGCGTGCTCGCTCTTGGGCGAGGTCGGCTTGCTTCTGTGCTGCGGCGAGAACGGCTTCGCTCTCACGCCTCGCATCCTCGACGATCGCATCCGCTTCCTGGCGAGCGACCCGGAGGGCTTCGTCCCGATCACGTTTCGCATCGGACGTCAGACGCAGCGCATCACGTTCTGCTTCGGCGCGCATGAACAGCGACTCTTCCTTCGCCTGTGAACGCAGGGCATCGGCTTCCCCACGTGCCGAGCTCAAGAGCGAGGAACCCTCGTTCCACGCAGCGGCCCGCAGCGATTGGCTCTGTTCGCGGGCGGCGCCGAGCATTGCATCCGTCTCGGCGCGTGCCTCGCTCCGCCATCGCTCCGCATCGGCGGCGGCACGTGAGCGAAGACCTTCAGCTGCATCCCGGGCTGCTTCGAGGATCGCGGCGACCTCATCTCCGACACGGTGAAGCTCGTTGGCCAGGGCTTCCCGGTCGTCGATACCGAGCGAGAGCACGGTCGCCCGCGCATCGGCCATTTCCTGCTCCGCGGTACGAACACGTTGCAGCAGTTCCTCGACGTAGGCGTCGACCTGGGAACGGTCGTACCCGCGCCGGACCGTGTCGAAGTCACGCGCCGGCAAGGGCTGATTCGTGTGCTCGTCAGCCATAGGTTCGCAGCGTACCGGAGGGACGATCCCGGACGAGGGATTACGGACTGAGTACAAAGTACTGAGTACTCAGTACACAGCCGTCCAGGACGCCTACACGCCGATACCCCTAGCGCCGAACGCCCTACAACGTCTCGAAGAATGCGAGGGCGTCGTCGATGGTCGAGACCTTCACGACCTCGATACGCCCACCGGAGGCTTCTACCGCCTCGTCATAATTCCCTTCCGGGACAAGGACGGCGACGGCGCCTGCGTCGATCGCGCCGTACACCTTCTGCTCCATCCCACCGATCGCACCGACGGTCCCGTCGACAGAGATCGTCCCGGTCCCCGCGATCCTTTGACCGCGTGTCAACGACTCATCGGTGAGCTGGTCGATGATCTGGAGCGTGAACATGAGCCCGGCGGAAGGGCCACCGATGTTGCGGGAGTCGATGGTCACATCGACGGGGAACTCCACGATCGGTTCGTTGTTGTCGAGCAATACCCCGAGCATCGGGCGCTCCGGGTCATCGACGTGGGGACCGAGTACGAGCTCGAAGTCCTCAACGGTGAACACGGCGGGATCGTCGTCGTCGGGTCGCTCGACGGTGACGACGACGGGGTCGCCGATCTCGAACGGAGCGAGGAAATCGATCACGTCGGACCGGAAGGCGATCAACTCTCCGTCCATCTCGACGATCACATCGTCAGGAAGCAGCACGCCATCGGCGGCGGAATCCGGAACGGTTTCGATGACCAACGCTCCGGTCCCGATGAGCGTGACTTCGTACCCGAGCGTCGTCAGCGCAACGTAGGTCGCGTCACGCTTCGACTGGTCCATGAGCGCAAGGTTCTCGCGCCGTAGGTCTTCCTGGGAGACACCGGTCGGTCGCACCGACTGGCGTTCACGAAGGTTGACCTCGTCATCGAGCTGTGCTGCGAGGTACTCGAACACGCTCGTTTCGTTGAGCTGGACGGTCAGGAAGAACAGCTCACCGTCGTCGTTGGCGGTGCCCCCTTCGACCGTCACGAAGTCGGACGTGTCGTACACCGGTCCGGGGCTGACGGCGTAGTACGGAAGGGTGACGCTCCACCCGACGACGATGAGGATCCCTGCGATGAGAAGCCCAGCAGCGAGGAACCAGGGCCACTTCGGCTGCGGGTCACGTGGTCGTAGGCCAGGAGGTACGGATTCGAATTCGTCGTCGAGGACGTCGGGGGTGCTGTCCATTCGGAGCAGGTTACCGGGGTCGACCGCTAGGCCCCGGCTCCTGGGTCGACCTCACGAGATTCTCATG
Organism: Acidimicrobiia bacterium; assembly: GCA_030431785.1. Lineage (GTDB taxonomy): Bacteria > Actinomycetota > Acidimicrobiia > Spongiisociales > UBA5794 > UBA5794. The sequence continues at coordinate 8,165 of JAUIIM010000074.1, forward strand.
CCATCGGATGGCGCGAGATCAGGTCGGCGACGACGACGATGCGGAACGCTGCCGATCCCTTCGGATGGCAAGCGAAGAGGGTGAGCGTCGGTGTCGGACGATCGAACGTGATCCACATGTCGTTCGGCTCGACCACCATCGACTCCGAGACGCGGTACCGAATCTCATGTCCGAACCCGTCCTCAACCGTGATGAGGTCACCCACGACCAAACGGTCGAGATCCTCGAACGGCCGAGTGAAGGTCGTGCGATGGCCGGCAAGCACCAGATTGCCGTCACCACCGGGCTGAGCGGTTCCCGACCAGTAGCCGACCCCTTGGTCCAGCACATCGAGCGATACACCGGCACGGATCGGCTCGGACACGTCGATCGCAGGGATCGACAAGTTCCACAGATCCCATGCGGCGAACTGGGTCGCATGGTTCGTCGGCTGCCGCGACGGGCCCGGTTCGAGGTGTGATGGCGCCTCCGCTGCCGAGGCGGGTGCGACGACGATCGCCGTAGCGAGGGCAGCGATCGTGAAACGAATAGAGTGGCGCAGCAGTCCCATATACGAATGATCGGCGCATCGGGCGCCTCTCTCCACAAGAATCTACCGGCGGTGGCGCAATGCAGACAACGTACCCAAACCGAGCGATCCTCCCGACGATCCTCCCCAGGACGGCCGTCGTATCTGTCGCCCTCATGGTGGGGTTCGCCCTTCTCACGGCCCTCGCGGCACAAATCCGTATCCCCGTACCTGGTTCCCCCGTTCCGATCACCGGACAGACGTTTGCGGTGCTGTTGAGCGGTGCGGCGCTCGGCTCTCGCCTCGGGGCGGGGTCGATGGGCATCTACTGGATGCTCGGAGCCATCGGGTTGCCCTTCTACACGGAAGCGTCGGGTGGTTGGGAAGCTGCATTCGGCGCAACCGGCGGCTACCTGTTCGGATTCGTCGTCGCCGCTTGGGTCGTCGGTCGTTTGGCAGAACGGGGTCAGGACCGGAAGGTGATCACCGCGATTCCTGCGTTCCTCATCGGAAGCGCTGTGATCTACGCCTTCGGTGTGGTCTGGTTGTGGATCAGCGTCGACAGCATCACGTCGCTCTCCGCCGCCATCGACGCTGGCCTCACACCGTTCCTCGTGGGGGACCTCCTGAAGGCGGTGCTCGCCGGTCTGTTGCTCCCCGCCGCATGGAAGTTCTTGGACTACGTCCGCTCGTAGTCCCGGCTCAGACCACCGCCCGGGCAAGCAGTGGTCAGCCCGCTGTTGGCGGGATCAAGAACACGGTCCCAGTGAACAAGGCGGTCGTGCGTCCGTCACCTCGCGTCACGTCGACGCGGTAGGTGGCGAGTGACTTGCCCCGCGTCATCTCCGTCGCCGTGGCTGTGAGCTCCTCCCCCACTCCGGATGGAGCGGTGATCGCGAGGTGCGTATCGATGGCAACGGCATCTTCGGCGTGGGCGTTCGATGCAAGCGAGAACGCGCAGTCTGCAAGGGAGAACAACGTACCGCCGTGTGTCCCCCCGAGGAAGTTCACCTGGTCGTCGCGGACCGTCATCGCGACGGTCACTGTCGT
>JAUIIM010000075.1 GCA_030431785.1 Acidimicrobiia bacterium
CACCGTTACCCGCGCCCGCACTGCACGATCGACGCTGATCGCAACACTGTTGCGCCTGCGCGCCATCGGGTATCTCGCTGCGGGTGGAATGTTGGTCATCGCTCCATCCATCGACCTGAAGACGCGCCTGATCGGGGCATCGCTGATCGCCGTCGCCGGTCTCGCTCCGCTTCTCGCCGGCCGAATCGTCCGTCTGTCGAGCATTCGTGTTTCTGCGATCTTCGACATCCTTGTCGCCTTCTTCTTGTGGCTGCTTGCACCCCCGGCAGCCCCGATCGCCTTGGGATTGACGATCTGGGCAGTCGCATTCGCAACCCTCCTCGATACCCGCAGAAACGGGCGGATCGTGGCCGGGCTCGCTCTTGCGCTCCAGATCGCACAGGTGGTGATCGCAACGACCGAGGCGTTCCCATTTCAGACGATGCCAGTGCTCGATTCACCGCCGAACCCAATCATCCCGGCGGCGAGCACGATTGCCCTCGCTGCGGCCTACTTTGCGTTCTCGGCGTTGGATGCGTACCTCTCGGCACTCCGCCGACAGGCGGAGTCTTCGGATGCCGCGTACCGCTCGTTGATGGATACGGCGCCGCTTCCGTTCGTCGTGGTCGTCGACAAGTCGATCACCTACCTCAACGAGGCGTGCGCCTCGCTGCTCGGGGGGACCGTCGACGAATTGCTCGGTACCTCGCTGATCGATCGAGTTGCGACGGATTCGCTTCCGGCGTATCGGCGCTTGCGCAAGCGCGTACTCCGTGGGCTGAGTGCCGTCGACCGCGTGACAGTGGAACTTCTCGCTGCCGACGGGAATGCTCGCTCGGTCGAGATGTCTGCGAACCCGGTGGATCACGGCGACCGCGTTGCGCTGCAGATCATGATGTACGACCGGACCGCCCAGCACGCAGCGGAAGCCGAGCTCGAGAAGACCCGTATGGACTACCGGACGTTCTTCGAACGGATCCCGGTTGCTCTGTATCGGTCACGACCCGATGGCGAGATCGTCCACGTCAACCAGGCAGCCGTCGAGCTGCTCGGTGCGACGGATCCGGCGCAGATCATCGGTACGAATGCAATGGACTACTACCGGGACCAGAGTGACCGCGACCGCCTCAATATGATCCTGTCTGACGACGGGATCGTGGTCGGGTACGAGTGGGAGATGCGCAGGCTCGACGGGGAGATCCGCTGGGTACGCGACACGTCGCGATTGATCAGCACGGGCAAGGCTCGCTACTTCGAGGGAGCGATGGTCGACGTGACCACGCGGCGCACGGTGGAGCAGGAGCTGTGGTCCCGAGCGATCCAACAGGAAGCTGCCGCATCGGTGGGACAGCTTGCGCTCGAGACCGAGGACGTCATCACCGTCTGTGAGACGCTGGCCGACGTCGTGCGCGAGGTACTCGCTGCAAGCGCCGTCGTGATCGTCCGGCGCACGGCTGATGGTGGCTTCGAGACGATCGGAACCGACGTGTCACTACCTCCCGAGTCCTTGTCAGGTCTAGCCGACCGATCCCACATGTCCGCCGCACCCGTCATCGTCGGTACCGCCGATGAGATGCGCACGGCCGCTCCGGCCGTCCTTGCTGCGGGCTACCGATCCTGCGCAGGGGTCATGGTGCCGGGCAAGGCCCTCGACTTCGCATCGCTCGTCGTCCTCCACACCACTGAACAGCGCTTCTCCGGCGACGACATCAACTTCCTCCAGTCGGTCACGAACGTACTCGCCGCAGCCGTCGATCGGGCCAACGCCTACGAACGGCTTGAAGCGCTCGTCGCATCGAAGGACGCGTTCGTCGCGTCCGTGTCGCACGAACTCCGGACACCGTTGACGGTGGTTTCCGGCCTTGCCCACGAACTCTCCATGCGGTGGAAGGCGTTGTCGGAAGAGGAGATGGACGAGTTCATCGACATGATGGTCGGTCAGAGTCTCGACATGGCAGACCTCATCGAAGACCTGCTCGTCGCAGCGCGTTCACACATCGGCACCGTTGCTGTCCAGGTCCAAGAACTCGACGTCGAGAAAGAGGTTGGCCGCGTGATCAGCGGTCTCGAGCGTCATGCCCAGTCCACGATCTCGTGCACCGTCGAACCGGGCACGATCGAGGCCGATGGTGTCCGGTTCCGTCAGATCCTGCGGAACCTCGTCAACAATGCCATCAAGTACGGCGGCGAAGATGTTGCGATCGTGGGAACCGACAACGGCGGTGTCTACACGATCGAAGTCCGCGACTCGGGTGACCCTATTCCTGTCGCAGACCGGGAGCGGATCTTCGAGCCATACGAACGTGCCCACGATTCAACCGGGCAGCCCGGATCAGTCGGTCTTGGTCTTGCGGTCTCTCGAACGTTGGCCGAGCTGATGCGTGGGTCGCTCGTCTACCACCACGACGGTGACTCCGTGTTCCGTCTCGAGCTACCGGCTGAAGGTGCGTCGGACGTTGCTCCAGGTGTCGAACCCAACGAGGAGATCATCGGCATGTTCGGGGCCGTCGGTTCCAGCCGGATAGGTGTGGATGTCGGTTCGATCAAGTAGCGGTGCGTAGAGCTCCCACGCTGCTTCGACCTCATCGGAACGGACGAACAGGGTTTGGTCGCCTTCGACGACATCGGTGAGAAGCGTCTCGTACGCATCGGGTGCTTCGTTCACGAGGTCGTCGTACCGCACCGCCAGTGGGATACGACCGATCTCCGTCCCCGGTCCCGGCTGTTTCACGTCGAAGAACAACTCGAACCCCTCATCGGGCTGTAGTCGCAACTTGAGGATGTTCTGATGGCCCTCGCACTCACCCTCGGCGTGGAACAGGCAGACGGGCGGCCGGTGGTAACGCACGGCGATCTGTGACATGCGAGCGGACATCCGCTTGCCGGTGCGGAGGTAGAACGGCACACCGTTCCAGCGCCAGTTGTCGATCGAGACCCGTACCGCGGCGAAGGTCGGTGTGGTGGATTCATCGCTGACGCCGGGTTCGTCGCGATAGCCGACCACCTGCTCACCATCGATGACCGCAGCACCGTACTGGCCGAGGATGGCATCATCCGATGTGATGGGCCGAGCGCTGTTGAGCACCTTCACCTTCTCCTGATGGATCGACGCGGCGTCCATCTTCACGGGGGGCTCCATAGCGATGAGGGTCAGGATCTGGGTGAGGTGGTTCTGGACCATGTCGCGGACGGTCCCGGACTCGTCGAAATAGCCGGCACGTCCATCGACGCCCGATTCTTCGGCGACCGTGATCTCCACCGATGCGATGTGATTCCGATTCCACGTCTGTTCGAAGAGGCTGTTGGTGAAGCGGAACACGAGCAGATTCCTGACCGTTTCCTTGCCCAGGAAGTGATCGATCCGATAGACCTGTGACTCGTCGAATGTTTCGTGGATGATCGCATTCGAGTGTCGAGCAGTTGCCAAGTCCACACCGAACGGCTTCTCGACGACGAGCCGGACCCACCCATCCGATTTGGCCACTGTCGTCGAGGAGATCCCGCGGACGGTCGCATCGAGTTGCGACGGTGGCACGGCGAGGTAGATCAGTCGGTTGCCCGAAAGCCCGGCCTCGCGTTCCACCTGATCCACGGTGTGTTCGAGATCGTCGAATCCATCGATACTCGCCGAGACGTAGCGGATCGGTGCGGCGAGTACCCGATCGCGCAAGTCCGACGCCACATCGGCGTCGGCAAGCGCATCTCCGACTTTCGTGCGGAGGACATCGTCGGAACGCGGAGACGATCCGACCCCGATGAATGCGAAGTCACGTATGTCCTTGGCGCCCACGGTCCGGGCGATCGCAGGGATCAGTTTCGTGCGGGCCAGATGTCCGGTTGCGCCGAACACGATGAAGGTGATGTCGCTCATGTCGTCACGGGGATGCTGGCCGCCAGACGTTCGAGTGCGGCGGCGGGGTCGGGACCGAGGTCGATCCCGACGACGGTGCGGTCTGCGTCGTGGAGGGCCGAGCGATCTCCGGTTGCTTGCCCCGCGATGAGCTGCCCGAAGGTGGAGTCTGCTCCGGGGATCGGCACGTCGGAACTTGGTACATCGACGAACTGGAGGAACGCTGCACCCTCAGGGCCACCCTTGTGGAGCTGGCCGGTCGAGTGGAGGAATCGTGGGCCGTACCCGACGGTGACGGGGATACCGAACGCTGCGACGATTGCGCTCCGCAGGGCGTGGACGGCACGATCGGCACGTTCGTTCCGCGCGATGAACGCCTGGATCGCCACGTAGTTCGTTGCCGAGCTCGCAGCCTCGGCGACCACTCGGACGGCTTTCGGATCGGCAACGGGGACCGGAGGCGTCGAGTCCTCAAGTGTCCCGGCGAGTGCCTCACCGGCCAGGTCCTTTGCACGCTGGACGTCAGGCTGGTCGAAGGGATTGATGTCCAAGATCTCACCGGCAATCGCCGTGGCCGCTTCGAGGATGAACATGACGGCAGCGATCTCCTCGGGGGTCTCAAGCTCGAACGAGATCTCAGCACCTTCGAACGCTGCGTCGACGGTCACCAGTGTTTCGTCGCTGGGGTCTGGCGGAGTGCCACCATCGATCGGAACGATCCCGGTACCGTTCTTCCCCGTGCTCTCCGCCAAGAGTTGCTCGGCCCATGCACCGATCGATCCGGTTGCGATGAATCGGGCTTTGTCCCGTCCGTTTCGCGCCCTCGTCCCGAGCGCTGCTCCGATGACGAACGCAGGATTCGAATCCAGTGGGGTATCGGGTGAGCACAAGGCCGCAGCAGTCCTCGCAGCGCCGAGCAGCTTGTCGATGTCGACCCCGATGATCGCAGCCGGTACGAGCCCAAAGTGGGTGAGCGCGGAATAGCGCCCGCCGACGTCGGAATCGGCGTGGAACACGGCCCGGAACCCGCGACGGGTGGCTTCGTCCGACAGGCGAGACCCCTCGTCGGTGATCGCGATGAAGTGTCGTCCAGGATCGTCCATGCGCCCGGCGAAGATCTCCCAGAAGTGGTGCATTGCCGACATGGTCTCGATCGTGCCACCCGACTTCGATGCGACGATGACCCAAGTGGTTTCAGGAACCAGTTCGTCGGTCACCCGGGTGATCTCATCGGGATGGGTGGTGTCGATGACGACCAGGTTCGGTTGTCCGGCAGTCGGCGGGATGTCCGAGCTGAACACTTCGGGAGCAAGGCTGGATCCCCCCATGCCGCACAACAATACGGTCGAGATCCCGTCCTCGGCTGCTTGTTCGTGGAGTGCTGTGAGATCGTCGATGATCGCCCGGGAGCTGAACGGCAGGCGGAGCCATCCGAGTCGGTTTGCGATCTCTGGAGTCCCCGGTGGGCCGAAGACGGTGGGGTCACCGGACCACATGCGCGACAGGTAGTCGTTCTCTTTCCACCGCTCCCGTGCGATGTCGGTGTCCGGATCCCTCAGGGATCCGGCGAGGTGGACGTTCACGAAGCGACCTGCCGCTGCTTCGACTCGATCGTGGAAAGGAGCGAGTCATAGGCATCGGCGAATGCCTTCACGCCGTCGACTTGGAGCTGTGCCGTGATCGCATCGAAGTCGATGCCGAGTTCCGCAAGGGAGGTGATCTGGCGCTCAGCGCGGTCGACTTCTTCGAGCAGTGCACCGCCGCGGATCTCCCCATGGTCCAAGAAGGCCTCGATCGTCTGGGGTGGAGCCGTGTTCACCGTGTTCGGACCAACCAGTTCCTCCACGTAGAGCACGTCCCGGTAGTCCGGGTTCTTCGTCGAGGTCGATGCCCAGAGTACGCGTTGCGGGCTGGTGCCGAGTGCTTCCAGTGGAGCGAACGTGTCAGACTCGAAGATCTCCTGGTACCGCTTGTAGGCGAGTTTGGCGTTTGCGATGGCGATCTTTCCGAGCAGTTCCTGGGCTCGGGAGTCGTCGTTCCTTTCGAGCTGTGCGTCGGTCGCCGCGTCGACTCGTGACACGAAGAAGGAGGCCACCGATGCCAGGGTCGTCGGGTCCGACGCCCGCTTCGCACCGCGCACATACGCCTGTGCGACGGCCTCGTAGTCGTCGAGGGAGAACATGAGGGTGGCGTTGATGTTGAGCCCAGCTGCGGTCAATTCTTCGATCGCTGGGATCCCTTCTGGTGTGGCAGGGACCTTCACCATCAGGTTCGGTCGGTTGACCTTGTCCCAGAGTCGCATCGCATCCGAGATCGTACCGGCGGTGTCGTGCGCCAACCGGGGGGACACCTCCAACGAGACGTAGCCATCGGCCCCGTCGGAAGCGTCGTAGACCGACCGAAGGATGTCGGCGGCGGCTTGGATGTCATCGATGGCGATCGCCTCGAACGCATCCTCGGCGGTGACGTCGCCCAGGCTTGCGATCTGTTCGTCGTACAGGGCCGAGTTTGCAACGGCTCCGTCGAAGATCGAGGGGTTGGACGTGACACCACGGATTCCATCGTCGACGAGGTCTTGAAGGCCGCCTTCTTCGAGCATGTCTCGCTTGATGAAGTCGTACCAGACCGACTGGCCGTGCTCGTGGAGTTTGTGAAGTTTGGTCATGATCCCTCTGATCGTTTGTCGTGATTGTGTCAGGTCTGTCGTCGGTCGGTTCCGGCCTCGAGTGCCTGTCGGATCACCGTCGTTGCGTCGTCGACGAGGTCGTCCCTCTCTAGTGCAACAGTGACCGTGGCTTCGAGCATTCCGAGCTTGGTGCCGCAGTCGTACCGTCGACCCGGGTTGGTGACAGCGTGGAGGGGACGCGAAGACAGGCTTGCCGCCATCGCATCCGTCAGTTGGATCTCGTCGCCCGTGCCACGCCCCGTCGATGCGAGCTCGTCCATCATCGAGCGATGGAACACATAGCGCCCGATAACACCGAGCGTGGAAGGCGCATCCTCGGGCGATGGCTTCTCCACGATGTCGGAGACCACGGTCGCGGTGTCCGTGGCGCCGCCGGGAGTCACGATCCCGTACTTGCCCGTATCCGCAGGGTCGACATCCTGCACGAGGACGACGTTGGCCCCGGTTCGCTCATGCTCCTCGATCATCGAGCGAAGGGCGAGACCCGAAGGGAGGAGAAGATCGTCGGCGAGGATCACTGCGAATGAGTCGTCGCCGATCGCATGACGGGCGCACCAGACCGCATGTCCGAGGCCCTCTGGGCGAACCTGCCGGACATAGACGATCTCGCCTGAGTTGGGTCGGAAGTCGGTGACGCTGTTGAGCTTCCGATCGTCGCCCCGCTCCTTGAGGACCGACTCCAACTCGTAGTTCATGTCGAAATGGTCCTCGATGGCGGTTTTGCCTCGTCCGGTCACGAAGACGAATGTCTCGATTCCCGCGTCCGCTGCTTCCTCGACCGCATACTGGATCAACGGTTTGTCGACGACCGGCAGCATCTCCTTGGGCGTGGCCTTCGTCGCTGGGAGGAATCGGGTCCCGAGCCCGGCGACGGGGAAGACGGCGGTGCGTACCTTCGTCATCGCTCGTCGGTCACTTTCTCGATCCGCTCGGCGTGACCCTTCGCACGGACGTTGTAGAACGCATCCTCCACGGTCCCGTCCGCCACGAGGAACGTCGATCGGATGATGCCTTGGTACTCGCGCCCGTAGTTCTTCTTCGTGCCGTATGCCCCGTATGCCGTGGCGACTTCGTGCTCGGGATCAGAAAGGAGGTCGAAGGGAAGGTCGTACTTCTCCTTGAACTCCGCGAGTTTCTCCGGGGTGTCGGGTGACACACCGAGGATCGAATAGCCGCGGTCGGCGAGTACGTCATGCCGATCCCTGAAGTCGCAGCTCTCGGTCGTGCATCCGGGTGTGAACGCTTTCGGGTAGAAGTACATGACGAGTTTCCCATCCGCGAACTCGCTCAGAGAACGAGTGGTGCCGTTCTGGTCCACTGCCGTGAACGGCGGCGCCGCCTGTCCCGCTTCCAACCGCATCGATGAATCCCTCCGTTGCTCTCCCTGAGGCTAGTAAGCCCTCGATTCGCTCCAAATCGTCGCCGATCGCGGCCTACGGGTGCGTGCGTTGGCGTCAGTCTTCGGCTCGCAGGCGCAGTTGGCCACATGCCGCATCGATGTCCTGACCTCTCGTGTCGCGCAGGGTCACATTGGCGCCTTCGCGTTTGAGCGTGCCGATGAACCGACGCACATGGTCGTGGTCCGGGGGTCGATCGGTGCTCAGGGGCGTCGGGTTGAGGGCGATGACGTTGACGTGGGCCCGGATCGATCGTGCGATGCGGGCGAGACCGATTGCTTCTTGGTCGGAATCGTTCTCGCCGGCGATCAGCGTCCATTCGAGCGAGACCCGTCGATTGTGTGCCTCGCGAAACGTGTCCGCAGCCGCGATCACATCGTCGATCGGCCACCGGTCGTTGATGGGGACGAGCTTCGATCGCTCCGACGGGATCGTCGAATGGAGACTCACAGCCAGGTTCACCGACCACGGCTCGTCTGCGAGCCGCAACATGCCGGGCACGAATCCCACGGTCGACACCGTGATCGAGCGGGCGGACATCCCCATGACTTCGACCATCCGCCGAATCGACTCTCGGGTATGGCGGTAGTTGGCGAGCGGCTCACCCATCCCCATGAACACGACATTCGTCACGCGTTCGGGACTCTTGGGCAGCGGGTTCGTCTGGAGGACCGCATTCGCATAGGCGACCTGGGCGACGATCTCGCCAGCGGTGAGGTGCCGATCGAACCCCGAACTGACCCGTCGCACAGAACGTGCAGCCCATCGCACACCCGACTTGTGACGAGATGCAGAGCGTGGTGCGCGTCGGATACCCCATGAGGACGGTTTCGATCGACGATCCGTCAGCGCACCGCAGCAACCACTTCCGGGTCGCACCGCCGTCGCCGACCTGTTCGAGGTCGAGTTGAAACGGCCACAGGTCGTCCGCTACCCGCGAGCGAAGGGCCTTGGGGAGATTGGTCATGTCTTCGGCGGTCAGCACCGGATGCTCATAGAGCCACTCGACGAGCTGATCGGTGCGGTACCTCGGTTCACCGTCGAGCAGCTCGCCGAGATCCTCCGGAGCGGGGGTGTAGAGCGCTGTCAACGCAGCGCGGCGGCGTCGTCGATCCAGCCGGCGGCCGCCGACTCCGTCGTGTTGGCGGCCTCGGCTACGTCCGCAGCCGTGGCTGCGGCGAGGTCATCGAGCGTGGTGATGCCCGCTTCGTTCAGGCGGGACGCGTAGGCGGGTCCGATCCCGTTCACTGCCGTGAGGTCGTCGGGATCGCTGGCGGGAGCGTTCGTATCGTCGTGATCGGGTGCACCGGTCCGGAACTTGGGTGGGGACTCATCCGGTGGGAGCGGATCCGGGAGCATGCGATCTCGGAGTGCCCACACTGCGGCTGCAAGGCCTGCGGCGACCCCGATTGCCCGGATGACGTTCTTCATCGTGTGATTCATCACACTGGATGATACGCCGTCTACTCGTTGCACTCCAGCGGACCGTTGCGTGGGTTCACGGACCAGTGGCGGTCCCATGGATCCGAGTTGCTTGCGAGGTACCACGAGACGGCGATGTTGGCTTCGGCGTTGTACGGAGTTGCGTAGAGACCGTTCGAATCGCGGTATCCCGCTGCGGCAGCGCGACCCTTCCAATACCCGCTGTGATGCTGGAACAGTCCCTCGAATCCTGCACCGCTGGAGTTGTAGGCACGAGCGTCACCACGGGACTCGTAGTAGATGATGTTGAGTGCGCAGTTGACGAGAT
>JAUIIM010000076.1 GCA_030431785.1 Acidimicrobiia bacterium
CTTCGTCGATTCGAGCCGGTCGTCGGGGCAGTGGAGTCGGTGGTGCCGAGTGTCGAGATCGCGGAACCCGGTCTCCTGTTCATCCCGACCAGCGGTGCCGTCGGCTACTACGGGGGAGAGCGGCCGCTCGTCGAACGGATCGAGAAGGAGCTCGGAGAGTTCGGATGGAGCTACCGGATCGGGTTCGCTGCCGGACCCTTCGCTGCCCAGCAGGCGGCACGGCTCGCCACCACCGAAGAACCTGTGCGGATCGTCGAGGATGACGGAGCGTTCCTCGCATCTCTCGACATCGCCACCGTCGGCAGTGCCGATCTGGCCGCAACCTTCCGATGGCTCGGGATCACCACATTGGGGGCTCTCGCCGATCTTCCCCACCACGCCGTGGTCGCACGATTCGGAACGATCGGTCTCGATGCCCAACGGATCGCACGAGGTGATGATCGTAGGGCGAACCCTCGTGACATCCCCGAGGACCCCATGGTGGCCATGGATTTCGATCCCGCGATCACGACGACGGAAGAAGCAGCCTTCGCTGCGCGTGAACTTGCACAACGATTGATGGGCAACCTCTCAGTGGCGGGCATCGCTCCGCATCGGGTGGTCGTCTCGGCAACCGCAGCGGATGGGACGGAGCGGACGCGTACCTGGCGCACTGCGGACCCTTTCGACGACAGGACGCTTGCCGAACGGGTCCGCTGGCAACTTCGGTCGTGGATCGACGGTGTCGGTGCAGGAATACGCGGCGGGTTGATCCGGCTGAGTCTCGAACCTGCAGATCTCTCGGGTTCGGGCCGGCAGATGGCACTCACCGAGGATGCCCAGTCTTTCGAGGAGCAACAGCGCGCCTTCATGGAAGTGCAAGCGATCGCCGGGGAAGACAACGTCCTCGTCGCTGTCCCACAGGGTGGTCGTGATGTCGGCGACCGGGTGCTCTGGGGTCGGTGGGGTGATGAACGTCCGGCTTTCGAACGGGATCCTGCAGCACCGTGGCCGGGGACCATCCCCGGTCCCTCACCGGCGCTGGTGCCACCGGAACCGGTTCCGTTCGAGGTCACGTGGGTCGACGGGATGCCCGAGCAGGTTCGTCTCAAGAGCCGATGGGTTCCGGTTCTTTCCTGGGCGGGGCCATGGAGGATGGTCGGTCGATGGTGGGAGGGGGAGGGGCCGTGCGATCGATACCAGATCGTCACCGCCGTCGGCGCCTATCTCTGTGTGGTCCGCGACGGCAAGACCTACCTGGTCGGTGTGTATGACTGAGCGGAGCTGCGCTCCGAGTACGCAGTACGGAGTACACAGTACGCAGAGGGCGACGAGGAGCCGGGAGCTAGGAGCTAGGAGCCCGCTCGGAGAGCGCTCCGTATGCCTCGGTCATGTCGGATTCGATGGAGCGGGTCAGGTCCCGCAGGTTGTCCTTGTTCGTCATGTCTGCGGTCTCGATCGGCGGCAGGATGCGGACCTGGGCACGTCCCGGATGGATGATCTTCGAGCCCGGTTTCGAGACCCGATCGGTTCCCTCGATCACCACCGGGAGGATCGGCAGACCGGTGTCGATCGCGATCCGGAACGCACCCTTGTGGAACGGCTGCATCGTTCCGTCCTTGCTCCGTGTCCCTTCCGGGAAGACGATGAGGGAGTATCCGCGTTCAGCGGCGAGCGTTACCCCGTCGTTGATCGCCTGGCGGGAGGAGCCACGTGCTTCTCGGTTGATCTCGATGATCCCGATACGACGCATCGCAGTGCCGAACAACGGGATACGAAAGAGCTCCTGCTTCGCCAAGAACCGCCCATGGAGCGGGAGGATGCGGAACATGATCGGGATGTCGAACTGGGACAGATGGTTCGAGACCACCACGTATCGCTTCTCCGGATCGACGAGATCGGTCCCTTCTGCCTCTACACCCATTGGTGGGATCCACAGGAAGACACGAGCCCAGAACTTCACGATCCGGTCGAGGAGCGGAGAGGTAGGACGCATCCATGAGTAGACGATGATGAATGCAGCACACGCGAGCGTGTACACGACGAACAACGGCACCAGAATGACCGTGCGGAGTGCTGCGAGGAAGGTTGACATGAGCGACAGCGTAGACATGCACGAGGACGGGAAGGCTCGATGAGGAAGATCTCACGGGAAACGGCACGCCGGATCGCTCTTGGTGCGCAGGGCTTCAATGATGCGAAGCCGGCGGGTCGTGTCGATGTCCGTCACTTCCGACGTGCGATGGGTCGGATGCGGGTGGTGCAACTCGACAGCGTCAATGTCTGCGTCCGTTCGCACTACATGCCCTTCTACTCGCGACTCGGCGGGTACGACCGGGATGCGTTGGACCGGTGGCTCAACGACAGCGGGGAGAACTACGAATACTGGGCCCACGTTGCGTCGGTCCTTCCGACGACGTCGTATCCGTTGTGGCGATGGAAGATGGACGCTGCCGAGTTCGGTCGGCGACTCGACTCCATCCTCGACACCCACCCGAACATCCTCGAAGACGTCTATCGGCAGGTCGTCGAGGAAGGGCCTGTCACGATCAGCGATGTGGACACATCGACCGATGGATCCTCCCCTTGGTGGGGCTGGGGTCCGTACAAGTACGCCCTCGAGGTGTTGTTCCACCGGGGAAGGATCACGGCGACGAGGACGGGCAACTTCCTGCGCCGCTACGACCTCCCCGAACGCGTCGTACCACCCGAGTTCCTGAAGGGCCCCACGATGTCGAAGGAGGAGGCCTATCGGCATCTCGTACTCGAAGCGGTTCGTGCGCACGGGATCGGTACCGTGCACGACATCGCCGACTACTTCCGGTTGCACGTTCGGCCCACGCAACAGACCCTCGATGCGTTGGAGGCCTCAGGGCTGGTGGAGCAGGTCGACGTCCCCGGTTGGGATGCGCCGACCTATCTCGATCCTGAAGCGGCCCGTCCGCGCAATATCGACGGAGCGACTCTCCTGACCCCGTTCGATCCGGTGGTGTGGTTCCGCGGTAGGGGAGAGCGACTGTTCGACTTCCACTACCGCATCGAGATCTACACGCCCGAGCCGGATCGGGTCTTCGGCTACTACTCGCTGCCGTTCCTCGTCGGGGACCAGGTTGTCGGACGAACCGACCTCAAGGCCGATCGGAAGGGGTCTGCGCTCTTGGTTCGGTCGGCGTGGCGCGAGGAGGGGACGTCCGAGGCAATGGTCGCGGCAGAACTCGCCACCGAACTGGAGCGGTTTGCGACGTGGCTGGGATTGTCGGACATCGTGCTCGAGGACAAGGGGAACGTGATGCGGTCCCTCAAGGCAGCGATGTAGCGCCGGTTACGGGATGCTGAAGCCGATGACGTGGTAGTCGTCGGGAACCGGGACCTCGTGGAAGCTTCCGTTGTTCCAATTGACGAAGATGATGTTGTTCGAACCGTCGGCCTCGAAGACGAAGAACGCTTCGTTGTGGGTGAAACCCAGCGGCAGCACATCGTCCGGAATGCGCACCTGCCTGATCGCAACGAGAGAGCCACCCGTCACCGACAATCTCGTTGACTGGCCGATCACGTCGACGCGACCGATGAACTCTGTCGTCGGGGTGATCCACACCGACCGGTGGGTCGAGGATTCGAGTGGCGGCTCGTCGAACAACGACTTCTGGTAGGCACCGTCGCGTCCGAGCACGGAAACGGCAGTGGGCATGACGTACACCATGTCCGTGCTGCCAGCCTGTGTCACGGACTCTCCGTATGCGTCGGCGATCAGGACGGTATCGTCGCTCGCTGAGAGGGGAGTTCCGTCCGCTTGCCACAATTGTTCACCGGCGGGTGACAGGGCGACCGTGCCACCATCGCCCGCTGCGATCAGGTAGCCGTGCCGGTCCCAACGGACGATCTGGGAATCTGCCGGCACCGTTGCGACGACCTGCTCTTCCATCAACTCGAGCGAGAGCGGGTTGATCCGAGCCATCGAGAGGGTGAGGGAATCGTCGATGGGGGTCAGCCATGCGAGCTGTCCGATCTCGCTTGCGTGCCACTCGGCGTCGACGACGGCAGGGATGTCGGTGGCAGCGACGTCAGTCGGCGTGCCGACCCAGAGCCATGGCTGGTCACCGAAGACGTCGTGACCAGCGATCGCAACGAAGTCCCCACCGGCATCAAATTCTGCCCCGTCGAGGTTGGTCCTTGCCGTGTGTTCGGCGTTGTAGTTGATCGCGATCGGTTTCGGTTGGGCGAAGCTCGGGTCCCACAGGAGCGCCGTGGGACCGTCCGGGCTCTCGGTGATCAGTGTGAGCCGACTGGTGAGTCCCGGAACCGTGTCCTCGAGCGACCGGTACACGGTCGTGGTCGTGGGAAGCGGGATCGCTGCTTCTTCGTCCGAGTTCTCGTCGGATTCGGCCACGGGAGGCGTGGGGTCGTCGTTCTGAACGGACCCGAACAGGGCAACGGAGCCGACCGCAAGCACGACGCCGGCGATCGCGATCGTGATCGGGAGCCAGGGTCGGTTCCCGGGATCAGGGGGTTCGGGGGACGAGTTGACATCGCCACCGGCAATGTCGTCGGCGGACATCGAAATCGGCCGAACCCGTGGTTCGTCCTGCCATGCCTCCATGCCGAGAGTGTAGGGGGCGGAACCGGCTCCGCGCAGGGGCTACTAGCGTGGCAGGATGGGAGCGACGGTTGCGGAACAGAAGGCCGCGTTGCGGGCGGTGATCGGGAATCCCGATCAGTCAGCGGCGTCCGATCGTGTGGTGGAGCGTCTCGTCGACTTTCCGCCGCTGTTCGGCACGGTGGTCTCCTATCTGGCGATGCCGACCGAGATCGACCTGCGTGGAATCGAGGACCTCGATCGGGTTCGGATGGCCGTCCCGCGCATCGACGAAGCCAATGAACTGGTCCCGCATCTGCTCGATCGCACATCGCTCGTCCGGCATCCGTTCGGATTCGACGAACCTTCGCCGACCGCAGCACTGGTTCCCCTCGAAGAAGTGGACGTCGTGCTCATTCCGGGTCGTGCCTTCGATGCGCGAGGTCGGCGGCTTGGGCGAGGGGCTGGCTACTACGACCGATTCCTGACCCGACTCCCACGGGGCGTGGTCCGGATCGGGGTCGCAACGGACGATACGGTGGTCGATGAGGTGCCGACCGACGATCGTGACCAATCGGTCGACTGGCTGGTGACGGAGTCGGGAGTTCGTCGAGTCGGACAGGATCTCCAAGAGGCATCACTCCGCGTGGTCGATGCGGCTGTCGGAGTTGGGATCGCGGCCGCACCGATTCGCTTCCCGGAAGGGACGAAGACCTCGAAGGATGCGGCGCGTGCAATCGGCTGTGATCTCGGTGCAATCGCCAAGAGCCTTGTCTTCCGAGTCGATGATGAGCCCGTCCTCGTCATCTGTTCTGGAGACCATCGCGTCGATGAGCGTGCCCTGGCCTCATTCTTCGAGGGGGAGCGAGCAACGGTCGTGCCGATCGGGGAAGTGAAGGAGATCTCGGGGTTCGCCGGGGGTGGGACTCCCGCCGTCGGGCATACAATTCGACTACGCACGGTGGTCGACACGAGTTTGGGACGCTACCGTTGGGTGTGGTCAGCCGCTGGGACGCCCGATACGGTGTATCCGGTGGCGCTTGACCGACTTGTTGCGGCAACCGGCGCCCGCGTGGCGACGGTGTCGAAGAAAGGCTGATTGTGGGCGAATGGACTGACAGCACAGCGTTGATCGTCGTCGACGTGCAGAAGGGGTTCGACGACGAGGTCTACTGGGGGCCACGCAACAACCCGGATTCCGAAGCGAACATCGGTCGTCTCATCGAGGCGTGGCGGGACCAGGCATGGCCCGTTGTCTTTGTCCAGCATGCGTCGAAGAACCCGTCGTCCCCGCTCGCCGAGAACTCCGCCGGTTACCAGTTCAAGAGTGTGTTGACCGGCGAGCCGGATCTCCACGTCAAGAAGTCAGCCCACTCGGCCTTCTACGGAGAGCCAGACCTCCACGGCTGGTTGCAGAAGCATGGCGTCTCCGGTGTGGCGATCTGTGGCATCCAGACGAACATGTGCTGCGAGACCACGGCCCGACAGGCCTCGGATCTCGGGTACGACATGATCTTCGTCGAGGATGCGATGCACACGTTCGACATCGTCACTCCGACCCACAAGGTCTACCGCGCCCGGGAGATCGCGCGCTACACAGCAGTGACACTCGCAGCCGACTTCGGTCGGGTCGTCCGCACCACGGATCTCCTGGACTAGGAAGACACAGCGCCGGATCAGATCCGCGTCGTTCGGGACTCGTCGAACGTGACTCCGACCGCGGACCCCGGTGTGATTCTGCTCGTCGACCGTGCCACAAGGCGGGCAGCTGCCGTCTCCGTGCCGAGCCTGAGTTCGACGAGGTACACGCCGTCGTCGAAGGTGCAATCCGTGACGTGACCCACCAGACGACCCTCGTCGGGTTCGGTGACGACGATCGAGGATGCGGGAACCACCACCTGACCCTCGTGGCCGAGCCCGATGGCCGTCGCATCGATGATGTTGCGGTGACCGACGAGGCGTGCGACCGACGCCGACGGTGGTTGGGACCACAGGTCGGATGGTGTTCCGTCTGCGGTGACCGCACCGTCCTCGAGCACGATGATGCGCTCGGCGAACCCGAACGCTTCGGTGCGGTCGTGTGTGACGTAGATCGTCGTCGTCTCCAGTTGCTCGACGATGTGGCGGATCTCGTCGAGGAGCGATTCACGGAGTGCCACGTCGAGTGATCCGAGCGGCTCGTCGAGCAGGAGGACATCCGGGTCGACGGCGAGGGTTCGGGCGAGGGCAACGCGCTGCTGTTCGCCACCCGAGAGGTTGTCGATGCGGCGGCCTCCGAAACCGTCGAGACCTACGAGATCGAGGAGACGTTCGATCTCGTCGCGTTGGTGCGCCTGGTCCGCCCCGGCGATCCTCAGGCCATAGGCGACGTTCTGGCCGACGTCCATGTGTGGGAACAAGGCAAAGTCCTGGAACATGAATCCGACCCTGCGACGGTGAGGAGGAAGGTCGTCCACGACTCTGCCGAGGATGCTGATCGAGCCGGAGTACGGCATGATGCCGGCGATCGCCCGGAGGAGCGTCGACTTTCCTGAACCCGACGGGCCCATGACGGCGACCCGCTGTCGATCGTCGATCTCCAGATGTGGGATGTGGAGCACCGGCGGTGTGCCGACCGGTCGGCCGGCGCGGACGATGAGGTCGGAGACCGAGAGGCTCACCATGCGTCCCTTCTGCCCGTGCGGAACGACTCAATGGCGACGATCGCTCCGGCGGTGATCATCATGAGGACGACGCTCATCGCGATCGCAGCACCAAACGGTGTACCTCCCGGCTGACCCAACAAGCGGAAGATGGCGATCGGGATCGTGGGGGTGTCCGGTCTGGTGATGAACGCGGTCGCACCGAATTCACCCATCGAGATTGCGAATGCAAAGGCGCCGCTCACCGCAGCGACCCGGGCGATGATCGGAAGGTCGATCGTCCGCCAGACGATGCCGGGCGAAGCGCCGAGCGTCGTCGCTGCGGCACGAAGGGAGTTGTCGATGCTGCTCATGGTCGGTGTCGTCGTCCTCACGACGAAGGGTATGGCGATCAACGCGTGGGCGATGGGGATGAGCGCAACCGACGCACGGAGGTCGAATGGCCAGTCGAGTGCGATCAGGAACCCGAATCCGATCGTCACCGCGGACGTCCCGAGCGGCAGCATGACGAACGTGTCGAACGCTGACGCGACCCGCCGCGATGTGTAGGACAGCGCAGCGGATGCCACGGACCCGATGACGACGGCGATCGTCATGGCGACCACCGCAAACACGAGCGAGTTGCGGATGGCGAGGACGGGGTCGATGAAGGCACCGCTGGACGCCGAGAGTTCGGCGATCGCCCGGTAGTTGTCGAATCCGATGCCGCCGTTCGGTTCGACGAGCGACCGGACGACGAGAAGTCCGAGTGGGATGCCGATGACCGCCACCATCGACCCGAGCGCCAAACCGACGGCTGCCCACTGCGTGCGACCGATGGGGCGGGGGAGTGGTGCGGCCCGATGCCGGAAGGCAACGGCGGTTCGCCGCTGGAACCGTCCGTACAGCGTGAGGATGGCGGCGACCCCGAGGAGCTGCAGCACCGCAAGCGTGGCGGCGATGTCGATCCTGAGGAATGCCGTGGCTTGTCTCCAGATCTCGACCTCGATGGTCGTCGAGTTCAGGTCTCCGAGCAGGAGCACGACACCGAACGAGGTGAACGAGAACAGGAACACCAGCGCCGCCGACGATGCGATCGCCGGTCGGAGCATCGGCAGGGTGACGGTCCGGAACACCGTCCATCGGCTCGCTCCGAGGGTGGTCGCTGCCTCGGTGATGTCCGGGGGGAGGGTCGCCCAGAAGCTGCCGACACCACGGACCACGATCGCATAGTTGTAGAACACGTGGGCGATGATGATCAGGGCCGCGGTTCCGGTGAGGTCGACTCCGAGGGCACCGCGGGGGCCTGCAAGTGCGAGGAATGCGGTTCCGACGACGAGGGTCGGGAGCACGAACGGAACCAGCGTGACAGCCTCGAGCACCCGCTTGCCGGGGAACGAGAACCGTGCGAACGCCCACGCGGCTGGGAGCCCGACGAGCACCGTCACCGCGGTGGAGACTGCAGCCTGCCACGTCGTGAACCAGGCGATCGAGCGCAGGGCCGGATCCCGAAACACCTCGGTGAGGACTCCCAGCTGTGGCACCCCGTCCGGGGCGATCCCGCGCCATGTGATCGACACCAACGGGTACACGAAGAAGTACCCGAGGAACAGGAGCGGGACCGCGACGAGTGCGACCCGCGCCCAACGAGATGTGATGGGGCCTACCCGCGTGCGATCGATGTCCACTCCTGGATCCAGCTGTCACGATTCTCGTCGATCGTGGATGCGTCGATCAGGATCGGCGATTCGGGATACACGGTGTACTCGACGAACACCTCGGGGAGGGTGGCCTCGCTGTTGGTGGGGTATACGAACATGTTGAGGGGGATGTCCTCTTGGACCTCCTGCGAGAGGAGGAAGTCGACCAGCTCTCCCGCTGCTTGCGGGTAGTCGGTGCCGTCGAGCACGGCGGCGTACTCGACCTGCCGGAAGCACCCGTCGGTCATCGAGCCCGTAGGTGCGGTCTCGGTCTCTCCGAAGAGGACCTCGACCGGTGGGGAGGAGGCATACGAGACGACCAGCGGCTGGTTGCCGCCTGCCCTGGTGAAGTTGGTGTAGTACGCCTCGCTCCAGTCGCTCGCCACGGCGACGTCGTTCGCAAACAGGTCGGTCCAGTAGTCGCGCCAGTCGTAGTCCGTGCCTTCGGGGAACGTTGCGATGGTCGCCATGAGGAACGCAAGACCGGGCGATGAGGTCGCGGGATCCTCGACGACGAGCAGGCCGGCGTACTCGGGGTCGGTCAGCTGGTCGATGTTGGTCGGGATTGCGACGCCAAGGCCGGCCATTCCCTCGATGTCGTAGTTGATGCACACGTCGCCGTACGTGATCGGGGTGGCGTGGTCACCGTCGAGTCGTAGTGATGCGTCGACCGTGTCGATGTTCGCTGCTTCGTGGGCGAGAAGAAGGTCGTTGTCGATCGCCCGCGAGATGAACGTGTTGTCGATACCGAAGATGACGTCAGCGATCGGGTTGTCCTTCGTCAGGA
>JAUIIM010000077.1 GCA_030431785.1 Acidimicrobiia bacterium
TCTTCGCCCTCTACCGCCTCGGCGCCACCATTCCGGTGCCCGGTGTGGATCTCGATGCTGTTCGCGACTTCGCCGACCAGGCGGAGCAGTCCGGCTTCGTCGGCTTGCTGAACTTGTTCTCCGGCGGTGCCCTGACGCAGCTCTCGATCTTCGCCTTGGGCATCATGCCCTACATCACGGCGTCGATCATCATGCAGCTGCTCGCTGTGGTGATCCCGAAACTCCAGGCACTCCAAGAAGAAGGAGAGGCCGGTCGTAAGGTCATCACCCAGTGGACGCGCTACCTGACGGTCATCCTCGCACTGCTCCAGTCCACCGGTTTCGCCTACTTGTTCCACTCCGGTCAGTTCACGAACGGTGTGGACCTGATCCCTGACTTCACGCCACGAAACGTGATCATCGTCGTCATCACGATGACGGCCGGTACGGCGCTGTTGATGTGGATGGGTGAGCTGATCACACAGCGCGGCATCGGCAACGGCATGTCATTGCTCATCTTCGTCTCGATCATCAGCCAGATCCCGTCGCAGCTGGTGATCCTGAACACGAACAGCCAGACGTACCAGTTCGTGGTGATCGTGACGGTGATGATCGCACTGACGATCGGAATCATCTTCATCGAGCAGGGTCAGCGACGGATCCCCGTCCAGTTCTCCCGTCGCGTCCGTGGCCGCAAGGTCATGGGTGGTCAGTCCACCTACATCCCGCTCAAGGTGAACATGGCTGGCGTGATCCCGGTCATCTTCGCCACGTCGATCATGTACTTCCCTGCCCTCATCGCATCGGCACTGCCGTCGACCGGGTGGGGCGCCTCGGTGCGTGACTGGATCAACAACAACATGCTGTCGTCCTCCGGTGGAGGCTTCTCGCCGTCGTTGTGGTACATCGGCGTCCTCGCACTGCTCGTGGTCTTCTTCACCTACTTCTACACGGCGATCCAGTTCGATCCGGAACGCCAGGCCGACATGATCCAGCGTCAAGGTGGATTCATCCCCGGTATCCGTCCGGGTCGTGCGACGGTCAACTACCTGTCACACGTCCTCTCGCGCATCACGCTGCCGGGTGCCATGTACCTCGCCCTCGTGACGATCCTTCCGTCGCTGCTCGGCTGGTACTGGGGTGTCCCCGTCGGTCTCTCCGGTGTGTCGATCATCATCGTGGCCGGTGTGGCCCTCGAGACGACCAAGCAGATCGAGAGCCAGCTGACGATGCGCAACTACGAAGGATTCCTGTCCTAGTGGGTCGTCGAATCCTCTTCCTCGGCCCTCCAGGTGCCGGAAAGGGCACGCAGGCCGAAATGCTGGCCCGGGCCCTCGGTATCCCGCACATCTCCACCGGCGTGATGTTGCGTGAGGCGATCGCTGCCGGAACCGAACTCGGTCAGAAGGTCGAATCTGTCGTGTCCTCCGGCGCACTCGTGTCCGATGACCTTGTCCTTGCGATCGTGGATGAGCGTCTCGACCAGGACGATGCGCAATGCGGGTACCTGCTCGACGGCTATCCCCGCAACGTGAGCCAGGCCGAGGCTCTGGAAGATGTCGTCGGCGCTGACGGCATCGAAGTCGCCATCCTTCTCGACGTCGACACCGACGAGCTCGTGTCCCGGCTGCTCGCACGAGCAGAGGATCAAGGGCGTTCGGACGATACGGAAGAGGTCATCCGCCACCGTCTCGAGGTGTACGAGGGCGAAACAGCCCCACTCGTCGACTACTACAGCGACCGTCTCGTCCGTATCGATGGGATCGGCGAGATCGAAGACGTGTTCACTCGCATCGTGGCCGCACTCGCAAGGCAATAGCATGTGTGCGATGGGCGGTGCGCGCGTGATCACGAAGAAGACCTCCGCCGACTTCGAGAAGATGCTGGTCGCCGGCAAGTGTGTCGCGGCCATGCACACCGCCACCCGTGAAGCAGCTGCCCCCGGTGTCACGACTCGCGATCTCGACAACATCGCTCGTGAGGTCCTCGCCGACCACGACTGCACCCCGTCGTTCCTCGGCTATGGGAGCCCGGACAACCCGTTCCCCGGTGTCATCTGTGCCTCTCCGAACTCGGCGATCGTCCACGGTATCCCTGGGGACTACACCCTCAAGGACGGTGACATCATCTCGATCGACGCGGGTGCGATCTACGAGGGATGGCACGGCGATGCGGCCTACACGATGGCCATCGGCGATGTGCCCGACGATGTCGCCAACCTGCTCAAAGTGACCGAAGAGGCGCTGTGGGCCGGTCTCGCACAGGCGAAGCACGGGAATCGTCTTGGCGACATCGGTGCTGCGATCTCGGCGGTCGCCGAACCGCACGGCATCGGCGTGGTTCGAGACTATGTCGGGCACGGGATCGGTCGCCAGATGCACGAGGCCCCGTCCGTCCCGAACTACGGAACCGCCGGCAAGGGCCTCCGCCTCAAGAAGGGCATGGCGCTGGCCATCGAGCCGATGTTCAACCTCGGCACCCAGGACTCCGTCGTCCTCGACGACGACTGGACCGTCGTCACCGCAGACGGAAAGTGGTCTGCCCACTTCGAGCACACGGTCCTCATCACCGACAAGGGATCCATCGTCTCGACCCTCCCGGAACCGGTAGAGGTGTAGCGCCTCGCTGCGCTCGGTGACAAATGACCCGCTCGCTGCGCTCGCTGTAGGACGAACGTAGAAGGTATACGTTCTACGTTCGTCCTTCTACTTTCTACGTCTCTATCCTGATTGGCATGATCAGGAAATCAGTCCTCCTTGCGTCGGTGATGGCGTTGCTGCTCGCCGCGTGCGCCGACGGTGACGCGGGGACCGAAACGACCGTCCCGGCGACGTTGACCACGACCTCGACCGAGGCGACCACGACGACGACCGCTCCCACCACGACGACCGTCGCCGAAACCACGACGACGGTGCCGGCCACGACGACGACCGCACCGGCGACGACCACGACGATGGTCGACGACACCGTTCTCCTCTCCGACGAAGGTCTCCAGGTCGGGGCGGACTGGGTTCCGTTCGGCAGCGATGACGACGACACCATTGCCAAGCTGACCGCGGCGCTCGGTGCTCCCGCCGACGACACGGGTTGGCTCGACAGCGCAACGGACGGATGGGACATGTTCGGTGTCTGCCCGGGTCCGAACGTGCGTGCGGTCAGCTGGGGTACCGGCGGGAACACGTCGTTCCAGGTGATGTTCACCGACGCCGACACGGACTTCTGGACGGGCGGTGTCGAACACTTCTACTCGTTCTACTACTACGGATCATCGACACCCGATGACCTCGAAACCACGGAAGGGATCACCGTCGGATCGTCGCTTGGGCAGCTCAAGGCGGCGTATGATCCGGCGAAGATCGAGATCGGCGAAGCGTTCTTCGATCCGGCCGTCGGCTACTGGACGTATGACATCGCGACATGGACGGGGCTGTGGGGGTATGCGACGGGTCAGACCGACGCACACGTCATCACGAGTATCAACGGAGGACAAGGATGCGGCGAATGACGACCACGATGAGGCTTGGGACGATCGGTGCGGTGTTGGTCTTGGTGCTGGCCGCCTGTGGAGGAAGCGTATCCGACACGACGACCACGACGGTGGTCGGTGGCGCGGACGACACGACCACCACTGCTGCTCCCGACGAAACCACGACGACGGCAGTGGAGGTCACGACGACCACAGCTCCGAACGGTTCCGGTGGAGGGGACGACTGTCTGATCGGAACCTGGTCACTCGATGCAGGTGTCTTCTTCCAGGCGATCATGGATTCGATGACCGCTGAAGAGCTTGCCGGCGGATCCTTCGAGCACGTCAGCGGTGAGTACCAGGCGGTCGTCGGTGCTGACGGCAGTTTCATCGACCGGAGAATCGACTGGCATTTCAAGGTCAGCTCGGAGATGGGTGAGATCGAAATCATCGTGAACCACGAACGGACTGGAGAGTGGCGGACCGAGGACGGACTGATGCTCGTCACACTCCCCGGCGACGTGCCGGCCGACCAGGAGATCCTCATCGACGGCGAGCCATTCGAGTTCCCCGGTGGAGCCCTCCCGTTCTCGCCGCCAGCGGTCGACTGGATCCCGGCTGCATATGACTGCAGTGGGGACACGCTTGCGATCACGGCCGACGGGATCACGACCTTCTGGAGCCGTGCCTGACCGGCTGGACGCTTGCGCAGCGCGCAGCGGTCGGTAGGGTTCGATCCGAACGGAGGGATTCATGAAGCGAGTTGCGATTCTGTTGGCACTGTTGGTCCTGGGTCTGGCTGCGTGCCAGTCGGCCGGTGAGGTCGCGACGGAGCAGGTGCTCGAGAACATCGACGGCGTCGACGACGTGAAGATCGACGGCGACACCGGTGAGTTCAGTATCGAGACCGAGGACGGGAGCTTCACGTTCGGCAACACCGATGTGCCGGAGTCGCTGAACGTCGAGATCCCCGATGGCGGCACCGTCATGGCGTCGATCGAGCTCGACGATGCGGTCACGGTCTCGCTCGAATACCCGCTTGATGACTTCGACGACCTCGTCGAGTTCTATGAAGAGTGGACCTCCTCGAACGGTGGTGAGTGGCAGCATCACTCGGGCACGTTCGAATCCGCAGAGGGCGTGGACGTCCGCAACGAGAGCTGGTCCGACGGCGACACGCTGATCGGACTCGCCTCGTGTCCCTCTGCCGAAGCCACCGATGCACAGATTCGGGCGACCTGTCTGACGATCTCACAGAACGGCTGAACGCGGCCGCCCCCGGGCGACCGTTAGGAGACGACACTCTCTATACTCCTGCCGTCAGCTCCTCGGAGCTGTGATTTGTTGTGAACAGACGACATCGTCGATATCGGTCGTCGTCGAGTCCCGCCTCATTCCACGGGTTCTCGGCTGCCGCCGAAGTAGATGTCAATCACACTCGGCTGCCGTTGGCAGTCCTGCGTGCTTGACCTCGACGGTGTCCACGGAAACCGAAAAGCAAGGCAGGAACGCCAGCATGAAAGTCAGAGCCTCAGCCAAGAAGATGTGCGACAAGTGTCGCGTCATCCGTCGGCACGGCCGGGTCTGGGTCATCTGCCAGAACCCACGTCACAAGCAGCGTCAGGGGTAAGCATCTATGGCACGTATCGGTGGAGTTGACCTCCCACGAGACAAGCGAGTCGAGATCGGCCTGACCTACGTATTCGGCATCGGTCATTCACGTGCACAGACCATCCTCGGTGCACTCGAGATCGATCCGGACACGAAGGTCCGTGATCTGAGCGACGGAGAAGTCGTGAAGATCCGCCAGTTCATCGACTCCAACTACAAGATCGAAGGTGACCTCCGTCGCGACGTCGCCCAGAACATCAAGCGCAAGATCGAGATCGGTTGCTATCAGGGTCTGCGTCATCGACGCGGTCTTCCGGTCCGCGGCCAGCGCACGCACACGAACGCTCGTACCCGCAAGGGCAAGCGAGTGGCGATCGCCGGTAAGAAGAAGGTCACGAAGTAATGACCACTGAATCGCAACCCCAGGTCTCCCCGGAGACCGCAGCCGCCGCCGCGGCACCTCGCCGGCGACGTGCCAAGAAGATGATCAGCCACGGCCAGGTGCACATCCGGGCCAGCTTCAACAACACGATCCTCACGATCACTGACCAGGACGGCAAGGTCGCCGCATGGACGTCCGGTGGATCCGTGGGGTTCAAGGGATCCCGCAAGTCCACGCCGTATGCGGCGCAGGTCGCTGCCGAGCAGGCCGCACGCAAGGCTGGCGAGATGGGTATTCGCAAGCTCGATGTCATCGTCCGAGGCTCCGGTTCTGGCCGTGAGACCGCGATCCGCACGCTCCAGAACATGGGGATCGAGATCACGGGCATCAAGGACGTAACACCGGTGCCGCACAATGGCTGCCGACCCAAGAAGCGGAAGGGGCGTTAGTCATGGCTCGATACACAGGCCCTCGCACCAAGGTCAGCCGTCGTGCACGCCAGTTGCTCGACGAGAACAAGGCCAAGTACTACGACCGCCGCCCGTACCCGCCGGGTCAGCACGGTCGTGGACGCATTCGCGAGTCGCAGTACCAGATCCAGCTTCGTGAGAAGCAGAAGCTGAAGTTCATGTACGGCGTGCTCGAAAAGCAGTTCCGCAAGTACTACAAGAACGCTGCACGTCAGAGCGGCATCACGGGCACGAACCTGTTGGTGATCCTCGAGTCCCGACTCGACAACGTCGTGTACCGTGCCGGGTTTGCGAGCACACGGCCACAAGCCCGCCAGCTCGTCAACCACTCGCACTTCCTCGTGAACGGCCGCAAGGTCAACATCCCGTCGTACGAAGTGCGTCCCGGCGATGTGATCACGGTGAAGGAACGCAGCATGGAGATCCTCCCGATCCTCCATTCGATCGACACGATGGGTCGCGTCATCCCCGAGTGGATGAACGTCAACAACGACAAGCGCACCATCACGATCGACACGCTGCCGAGCCGCGAACAGATCGACACCGAAATCAAGGAACAACTCATCGTCGAGCTCTACTCCAAGTAGAACGACGATCCCATCGACCACAGGAGCGAACGTGCTCATCACTCAACGCCCCACCATCGAAGAGGAACAGCTCGCCGACGACCGATCGAAGTTCGTCGTGCAGCCGCTGGAACCTGGTTTCGGTTACACGCTCGGCAACACCATGCGCCGGACGCTGTTGTCCCGTATCCCAGGTGCAGCGATCACCTCAGTCCGTATCGATGGCGTCCAGCACGAGTTCTCGACTATCGAGGGCGTCGTGGAGGATGTCGTCGACTTCATCCTGAACCTCAAGCAGGTCGTCCTTCGCATCGAATCCGACGAGCCGCAGACCCTCTACCTGTCCGCAAAGGGCAAGGGCGAGGTCACGGCGGGAGACATCAATGCACCTGCGGGTGTCGAGGTCATCAACGGTGACCTGCATCTCGCATCGGTGTCGTCTTCCGGCAAGCTCGAGGTCGAGATGACCGCCGAGCGTGGTGTCGGATACCGAAGCGCAGACCGCAACAACAAGAGCGACACGATCGGCGTCATCCCGATCGACTCGATCTTCTCGCCGGTCCGCAAGGTCGCCTACCGCGTGGAGAACACGCAGGTCGGTCAGCGCACCGACTTCGACAAGCTCATCCTCGATGTGGAGACCGACAGCTCGGTATCCCCGGCTGAGGCGATTTCGTCGGCAGGCGGAACGCTGCGCAACCTGTTCGAGCTCTTCGCCGAGATGGAGGAATACGACGCTTTGGTTCCTGACGAGCTCGCACCCGTCGAGCAGTCCGGCCAGGAGCACCTCGATCTCCCGATCGAAGCGCTCGATCTCTCCGAGCGTCCCCGCAACTGCCTGCGCCGTGCGCAGATCCAGACGGTGGGCGAGCTCATCGAGAAGACGGCTGAGGATCTCCTCAACATCACCAACTTCGGTCAGAAGAGCCTCGACGAAGTCGTCGACAAGCTCGACGAGCTCGGGTTCGGTCTGAAGAACTACGCCGACTCGGAAGAGAGCGTCGTCTGATGCCCCGCCCGAAGAAGGGGAAGCGCCTCGGAGGGAGCCCCTCCCACCAGCGCAAGATCCTCGCAAACCTGACCGTCGAACTCATCGAGCACGAGCAGGTGACGACGACGCAGGCGAAGGCGAAGGTCCTCCGACCGTACGCCGAAAAGGTGATCACCAAGGCACGCCGTGGTGACCTCCACGCCCGTCGCACGATCCTGAAGAAGATCGAAGACAACGACGCGGTGACGAAGCTGTTCGACGATGTCGCACCTCGATACGCAGAGCGCCCCGGTGGCTACCTGCGGATCACGAAGCTCGGTCCACGCCGAGGCGACGGCGCCGAAATGGCAAAGGTGGAACTGGTCTAGCGGGCTTCGCCCGATGAGTACAAAGTACACAGTAGAAAGTACACAGAGAGCCGGCCGGAAGGCCGGCTCTCTTGCGTTCTGGGGTCGAGCGTGGGGCGCGATCGATGATCCATGATCGATGATCGATCATCCGACCACCGTCCCTTGATCCCTTCATCCCTTTGTCCCTTGATCCCTTTGTCCCTTTGTCCCTTTGTCCCTTGATCCCTTTGTCCCTTTGTCCCTTTGTCCCTTTGTCCTTTTGTCCCTTCGTCCCTTCCTCCCTTTGTCCCGGTATTCTCGCCCCCATGCTCGCTGTTGAAACCATGTCGACCGGAGACGCCATCCTTCTGGGTGTTGTCCTCATCGTTGCCGCGATTGTTCTGTTCGAGGTCGGCCGACGGAGTATCGCCGGAACGCTCAAGCGGAACTGGGTGGTCGGGATCCGTGTACCGGCGACCATGGAGTCGGACGCATCGTGGGAGGCTGCGCACCGGGCGGCGGGCCGACTGCTCCAGATCGGTGCCATCGGGCCGCTGGTCGCTGGGGTCGTTGCCTTCCTCCGCCCTTCGGGAACGGTCGCACTCGTCGTGATCTTCGGTGGGATCGCATGGCTGCTCGTCTTCGTCGTGTGGTCGGGCATCCGAGCGCGCAAAGTCCTCGACAGCGTCCAGGACGGTTGATCAGCCGTCCTGCCGGATCGCCATCGTCTTGAGTACGGCGGTGACGCCGCGTAGGACAGCATCGTCGACGTCGAAATCGGAGAGCCTGTCGAATGGGACCCACCGTGCGTCGAGCACCTCCTCGACGGCTGCCACTTCGTCGGAACCGGCGATGAAACCGACGCCGAGATCGATGTGCGTGTGGGCGGGTTCCGCGCCCCGCGCTGGGATCGGGTGCGCATCGATTCTCACGATTCCCGCGCCGGTCTCCCGAAGGTCGCTGAGCCCAGTTTCCTCGGTGATCTCGCGCCGCGCGGCATACGCGACGGACTCGTCGGACGGTTCGAAATGGCCGCCGGGTTGGAGCCATCGATCGAGTTTGGCATGGTGGATCAGCAGCAACGCCTGTCTGTCCGGTGAGAGGACGAACCCCGAGGCCGTGAAGTGACCCGGATCGAACTCCGTCCGCCGCCAGGGCGGTGTCCCGTGGGCGATCAACTCCTGCGCCAGCCGCACCGAAGTCGCATCGCCATCCACGGCGTGGTCGGCGACGGCGTGGCTGATGTCGAGTTCGAGTGGGTGGTGCATGAGTAGGAAGGTAGGACGAACGACGAACGACCAACGACGAAAGACCGGGC
Source organism: Acidimicrobiia bacterium (assembly GCA_030431785.1). Taxonomy (GTDB): domain Bacteria; phylum Actinomycetota; class Acidimicrobiia; order Spongiisociales; family UBA5794; genus UBA5794. Next base: position 9,113 of record JAUIIM010000077.1, read on the forward strand.
GGCGTGACTTCTACGTTTGTCCTGAAGCGAGCAGCGCGAGCGGTCGTTCGTCCCCGAGCGCAGCGGGCGCTCATGGCTCATGGCTCACGGCTCATGGCCCGCGCGAAGCCCTATCCTCCCGTTCGCCGACCAAGGGGCTGCTCTGGGCGTCGTGTTTCACCGCCTCCTCCAAACGATCAAACTCGAGCGCGATGCGTTCGTGTGGATGGACTTCAACGACCGTGCTACGGGCGATGCAGCGATCCTGGTCGGAGTGACCCAGATCCTGCTTTCGTTCGGGACCGGACGGTCGATCGGGTGGCTTCTCAACCCACTCAACCTCATCGAGGTCCTCATCGCTGGCGCCTTCTTCTGGTTGTTGTACAGCGGGATGACGTTCCTCATCGTCCGCTACCTCCTCGATGCGCATGGATCGTTCCCGATCTTCATGCGCATCACCGGCTTTGCGTTCCCCACACTTCTCGTCATGATCTTCGCCACACTCGTGAC
>JAUIIM010000078.1 GCA_030431785.1 Acidimicrobiia bacterium
CTTGCCCTGTCAGGAGGCCCCCTAGCGTCGCTACGTCGGGACGCTCCCGAGCATGCTTCGGTGACCACGATGCGCCAACAGGACGGAGGATGGCGCGTCATCGAACGGTGGGCTCCTCCGACCCTCGAATGATGCCGTCGCGTCCCACGCAACTCCGGCGGATGTCGACACGGGGCGCTACACTTGCGAACCGTCAATCGATAAGGGCCACATGACACGTCCGACGCTGATGAGATCCGGGGTTTTTCTCGTCGTGCTGTTCGTCGCCCTCGCTTTGATCGGATCAGCGAGGAGTTCAGGACCGAGCGATGAGGTCGTCGAAGCCGACCGCAAGCCGACCACGACCACGACCACGGAGCCACCGCCCGAGGGCGTGTCCATCGTGCAGATCGAGAACGGGGCCTTCCGTCCGTCGATCCTCAAGATCGATGTCACCGAACTCCCGATCGTCAAGTGGAGGAACGACGACGACGCCGAGTACCTGCTGACCTCCTCCGACGATCTCTGGGAGCCGGTAACCCTCCTCGCAGGTGAAGAGTTCGAGTTCGACTTCTCCTCCGTCGAGGTCGGGCTCCACCGCTACAACGCGACGATCGGTTTCCAGCGAGTCCCGGGAACCGTGGACACCCGCCCCGACCAGTAGCCTTACCGGCGATGCGTCGCCTTGCTACCACTACCGCCGCGCTTGCACTGACCTCGGTGCTGCTCGCCACTGCCGCCTTTGCGGCCGATCCCGGCGGTTCCAATGCGGTCGCTGTCATGCTGATCGCGATCGGTGTCGGCGTCGTGACGATCGTGATGCTCGCTGGCTTCCTGCTCGTTCGTGCACCGTGGGGTCGTTGGGGTTTGGCGGCCACCACTGCCTTTGGTCTGCTGTTGATCCCTGACATGTCATCGGTCCTCGCCATCATCGGTGCGCTCCTCGGCGCCACCGCGGTGTTCCTCCTCCTCGGACCCTGGTTGCGTTTTTGGACGAGACTTCTCCCGACGCCCGACGGACCGGGCCCGATCCCCTTCGCTCTCATGCTCGTGGGCCCCGTTGCCCCGATCGTTATCGGCCTCGGTGGGCACGACGCGGCATCCTGGATACACGTCATTGCCGCGACAGTCGTCGTCAGTGCTTCCACCGCCTATGCGAAGGCCGTTCCCGGCTCTGTATGGATGCTGCGCATCGTCGCACCGGCGGCTGGGCTCGCCGCAGCGATCGCCTCACCGCTCCCATGGGCGATGGTGATCTATCTCGGCGTGGCCGCTCTCACCGTGATGGCCTGGATGCCATCCGCAGCCGCCGTCGTCGCTACCCCGCCGCCCGTACTCCCGACCCCCGTCGCTCCCTCGACACGTAGGACCGGTTCCGATGCTCCCAGGTGACGGACTCTCGATCCTCTCGAGCACGATCTTCGGAGCGATCGCCGGATGGTTCATCGCCGGACTCGGTGGAGCGATCACGGGTGGGATACTCGGCGCATCGTTCGCCTGGGTCGCAGCGAGAGCTCGCATCCGGCCGCTCATCGCGACAACCGTATTCGTCGGTGCAGCGGCCGGAGCACTGATCGGCTCATCGATCATCGAGACGATCTGTCTCCCCGACACCTGCGTCGCGGTCGAGGTGAGTGGCGCCCTGATCGTCGGACTTGCATCACTCATCGGCGTCGGGCTGGTCGCCGCCCTGGTGACGAAATCCTTCGACGAGTACAACGAAGCAGTCGAGACCGGTCGCCCGGTTCCGGAAGTCGGCTGTGAGACCGGGGAGGACCTAGAGGGCTCCGAAGATCAGTGACACGTTGTGGCCACCGAAACCGAACGAGTTGGTCATGGCGGTGCGGATGCCCACCTCACGAGTTTCGTTCGGGACATAGTCGAGGTCACAGTCAGGGTCCGGCGTGGTGTAGTTGATCGTGGGCGGAAGCACACCGTTCTTGATCGCGAGCAGACACGCAACCGACTCGATGGCTCCGGCGGCGCCCAAGAGATGGCCCGTCATCGACTTCGTCGAGGAAACCGGGACCTTGTACGCGTGCTCTTCAAATGCAAGCTTGATCGCCGCGGTCTCGGTCCGGTCGTTGGCGGGGGTCGAGGTCCCGTGTGCGTTGATGTAGTCGAGATCTTCGGGGGCCATCTCTGCGTGCGCGAGCGCAGCCTCCATCGCACGAGCTGCACCCGCACCTCCCGGCCGTGGCAACGTGATGTGGTATCCGTCCGCAGACATGCCGTAGCCGAGGACTTCGCCGTACACATCGGCACCCCTGCCCATCGCATGGTCGTAGTCCTCGAGGATGAGCACAGCGGCCCCCTCGCCCATGACGAACCCGTCCCGATCGGCATCGAACGGTCGCGAGGCACCTTCAGGATCATCGTTGTTCGTCGACATCGCACGTGCTTGGGAGAAGCCCCCGAGCGCAAACCGGGTGATACTGGCCTCGCCACCGCCGGCAACCATCACATCGGCTGCTCCCCGGCGGATCACCTCGGCTGCGTCGCCGACGGCGTTCGCCGACGCAGCGCAGGCGGTCACCGTCGTCGAGTTCGGGCCATACAAATGGAAGTCGATCGATGCGACACCGCCGGCCATGTTCGAGATGATCTTGGCGATGCCGTGGGGCGACATCCGACGCGGGCCACGTTCGAACATCGTTGCCATCTCTTCTTCGATCGTCTGGACGCCACCGATACCCGTCCCGGCGAGAACACCCGCACGGAGCGCCCGCGGATCGTCTTCCTCGTAGGAAAGGCCGGCATCCGCAAGTGCCTGCTGAGTGGCCACCCAGAACAACTGACTCGACCGGTCCATACGCCGCGCATCCTTGCGTGGCATGTAGGCCTCGATATCGAAGTCCTTGATCTCGGCCCCGATCTTGGTTGCGATATCTGACGTGTCGATCGATTCGATCGTCGACACCCCACTGACACCGTTGGTGATGTTCGTCCAGAACGACGCGACATCGTTGCCCAAGGACGTGACCGTCCCAAGGCCGGTGACAACGACCCGACGTTGGTGCATGAGGCTCCTAGGCGTTGATCTTCTTCTGGACGAGGTCGACGGCTTCACCGACGGTTACGAGGGACTCAGCCTCCTCATCGGGGATCTGGACACCGAAGTTGTCCTCGAGCGCCATCAGCAACTCGACGACACCCAGGGAGTCGACCTCAAGGTCTTCCTCAAAGGTCGCATCCATCGTGATCTTGTCCTCATCGAGCCCGAGCTCCTCGACGAGGAGTTCTTTCATCTTGCTCTCGATGTCGGATCGTTCCATGGCGTGTCGCCTCCTGATTGATGGTGTTACAGGGCCAGGCCACCGTCGACGACGATTGTCTGACCGGTTATGTACGAAGCCCCGTCGGAGGCAAGATAGCGAACCGCAGATGCGACTTCAGCCACCGTTCCAAGCCTTCCCACGGAGATCTGTTGTGCCGCCGCATCCGTAACGGACGCACCAAGTGCGTCTGTCATGTCTGTGGCGATGAATCCCGGAGCGACCGCGTTCACGGTGATGCCCCTGGATCCGACTTCTTTGGCGATGGACTTCGTGAACCCGATGAGTCCGGCCTTCGATGCTGCGTAGTTCCCCTGTCCCGGATTACCCGCAACTCCCGACACCGAGGAGATGTTCACGATGCGACCCCACTTTGCCCGGAGCATCGGGCGCAACGCCGTCTTCGTGCACAGGAACGCCGACCGCAGATTCGTCGCAAGCACGCGATCCCATTGCTCGACGGACATCCGCATCAGGAGACCGTCGTCGGTGATCCCGGCATTGTTCACGAGGATCGTCGGATCACCAAGCTGGTCGGAGACCGTCGTGAACAACGCCGCGACCTGGTCCGGGTCGCCGACATCGGCCTTGACCGCCACAGCGTTGCCGCCGGTCGCCACGATCTCGGAGACGACTTCGTCGGCCTTGGCGGCGCTCGACGCATAGTTGACGGCTACGGAAGCACCTGACTCGGCGAGGGCAAGGGCGATTGCACGCCCGATCCCCCGCGAACCTCCTGTGACGAGTGCTACGCGGTCGCTCATCGAAATGCTGCCTGTCGTTGCTTCATGATGTCGAGTCCGGTCACGGTCGGTTCTGGGTGCTCCTCATCGATCGTGCCGAGCGGCGTCACTCTATCGCCCCAGACGACGGCGCTCGCTCCCCAGGTGAACCCGGCACCGAACGCCACGAGGATGAGCCGATCCCCAGCTTCGATCCGTCCCTCATCCAGCGCTTCGGACAATGCGATCGGGATCGTCGCCGCCGACGTGTTGCCGTACTTGTGGATGTTGGCGTAGACCTTCTCCTCGTCGGCACCGAGCCGACGGCGCACCGCATCGATGATTCGAATGTTCGCTTGGTGAGGAATGACGAGGTCGATGTCGCTCTCGGACCATTCCGCCCGCTTCGCTGCTTCGACCGTGCACTCCCCCATCTTGACGACCGCACCTTTGAAGACCTCTTGGCCATCCATGACCACGGCGAGGCGCGACTCAGTTCCGATGAACTCAGTACCGAGTCCGGTTGCGGTCAGGTGCTCGGCCGATGTACCGTCGGCGCCGAGGATCATCGACTGGACACCGATCGGCTCATCCGTTGCCTCGACCACGACGGCACCGGCACCATCGCCGAACAGGACCGCTGTAGAGCGCTCCTCAAGGTCCAGGTACGCAGTGATCCGCTCCGAGCCGATCAGCAAGACGCGACTGGCTGCATCGGTGGCGATGAGACCTTGCGCCATCGAGAGGCCGTATACGAAACCGGTACATCCGGCATTGATGTCGGACGCAGCAGCCGACGTCGCACCAAGTTTCGCCTGGACGTAGCAGGCGGTCGAAGGGATCTGTCGATCGGGAGTACACGTAGCCACGATGATGTAGTCGATGTCGAGAGGATCGAGCCCGGCAGCGGCCAGAGCCCGCTTGCCCGCCAGCGTCGCCATGTCGGAGTTCTGCACGTGCGAGACGTGCCGTTCCTTGATACCGGACCTCGTCGTGATCCATTCGTCCGAAGTGTCGACCACCGTTGCCAGCTCGTCGTTGGTCACGACCGGCTGTGGCACGGATCGACCCCATCCTGTGATCGTCGCGTTCCTCATCTCCGTCCTCTGATCGACGCACTCATTGTACGGACACGGCTTCGACGACGCCGGGAACATCCTCGAGAGAAGAGATCGCATGGACGACGGTCCCCTTGACCGTCCGTTTTGCCAAGCCCGCAGTGACGTCACCCGGCCCGATGTGGATGAACACCTCGACCCCGAGGTCCGCCATCGTCACCAACGATTGTGCAAACCGGACCGGCGCCGTCAACTGTTCACTCAGTGCCGACGCGACATCCGCGACAGGCTCTCCCGTTGCGTTTGCGACGACCGGGAACGCCAACCCGTCGAAACGTGCGGAGGCAAGCGCCGTATCGAGACGCTCGCGCGCCGGGGCCATGAACGGAGAGTGGAACCCTGCGGCGACGTCGAGTGCGATCGCTCGCCGGACACCCAGCTCCTTGGCGTTCTCTGACAGCCATCGGATGTCGTCGGTTCCGCCGGCCAAGACGATCTGCCCCGGTGAGTTGTAGTTGGCGACGTACAGCTCCCCGCCGTCGTGTCGTCGCTGTGCCGCTATCGACTCAGCGAGCTCGTCATCGGCACCCAAGAGTGCAGCCATCCCTGACGGCGATGCGCCCGCACACTCGGCCATAGCGCTCCCCCGCTCTCCGACCAATGCAAGGCCAGCCTCGTAGCTGAAGGCTCCGGCCGCAGCCAGTGCCGTGTACTCGCCGAGCGAGTGACCGGCTGCCGCGGTTGGAGGGCGATCGACCTGCTGACGGAACTCGTCCCACAACGCAAATGACGTGGCGTAGAGCGCCGGTTGGGCGAACTGCGTCTCGGTCAGGCGCTCCTGTGGACCGTCGTCGATCATGGCGTCGAGGTCCCATCCAAGGACACCCTCGGCCCTCTCACCGAACAGATCGGGTCGTTGCGCGCGCACGTCGGCGCCCATGCCGACGGTCTGCGATCCTTGGCCCGGGAAGAGCACTGCGTAGTTCATGCGGATTCACCCTGCAACATCGTGTGGAGGGTACGACTCCGGGGAGCGCCCCGACGTTTCATCATCCGCCGCGACCGAAATACCTGCGGATGTTCCTCACTGCCTGCCCGATCCGCTGTGTGTTCTCCACAAGCGCAAACCGAACGTGTCCATCGCCCGACGGCCCGAAGCCGATGCCGGGGCTGACCGCCACCGCAGCGTTGTCGAGGAGATCGAGGGCGAAGGCGAGACTGCCCATGTGTGCGTGCGAATCCGGGATCCGCGCCCACACGAACATCGTTGCATCGGGAGCCGGGACCTCCCAACCCGCACTCGCAAGTCCATCGATGAGGGTGTCGCGGCGTTTCTCGTACTCGTCGACAACCTCGCCGATGTACTCGTCGTGCTCGTTGAGAGCGATGATGGATGCGATCTGGATCGGCTGGAAGGTCCCGTAGTCGAGGTACGACTTGAGCTGCTGGAGCGCAGCCACCATCTCACGGTTGCCGACCACGAACCCGACGCGCCACCCTGCCATCGAGTGCGACTTGGACAGCGTGTACAGCTCAACCGCCACGTCCTTCGCACCATCCACCTGGAGCAGGGATGGCGGTTGATAGTCACCGTATGCGATGTCTGCGTAGGCGAAGTCGTGGACCAGGGCGACATCGTTGCGGTGAGCGAAGTCGACGATCCGCTTGAAGAAGTCGAGGTCGACCGACACCGTGGTGGGGTTGTGCGGGAACGAGATGACGATCACGCGTGGCTTCGGCCACGATGTCCGGAAGGCGGCCGTGAGTCGTTCGAAGAAGTCCGCATCGGTGGAGAGGTGCACCCTCCGGACCTCGGCGCCTGCCAGCACCGGTGCATAGATGTGGATCGGGTACGAAGGTTCCGGGACCAGAGCCACATCACCCGGCTGGACGAGGGTCCACATCAAATGGGACAAGCCCTCTTTCGCACCGATCGTGTTGATGACCTCGTGCTCGGGATCCAACTCGACGCCGAAGGCCCGCATGTACCGGTCGGCGACGGCCTTCCTCAGGTTGGGCAGTCCGCGCGATGCGGAATACCGATGGTTCTTGCCCTGCTGCGCTGCTTCGACCAGCTTTTCCACCACGCCGGGTGGGGACGGGATGTCGGGATTGCCGAATCCGAGGTCGATGACATCGACCCCGGCGCGACGTGCCTCGAGCTTGCGTTGATTGACCTCCGCAAAGACGTACGGTGGCAGGTTGTCGATCCTTCGAAATTCCATGCGATGACGATAGGACAAGTAGGCGACGAGACGTTCCCTGTGGAGCGCGCCATGGTCGCAGCGCGACCCCCGTCCGGCCTACTTCGGAAGCACGGACCGGATCGAGTCCGGCAGGATCTCTGCACCCCAGGCGAAGACGGACCGGACCAGATCCAGGCCGTCCACGGACCCGTCCCAATGCTCGAGCACCACGTCTGCATCGGTACCTCGCATCAGGTTGTCGATCGCGACCGATATGAGCAGGATGTCATCGATCTTTCCCAGCCCTACGACGAAGTCCGGTACGAAGTCGACGGGCGAGACCACGTAGACGAGAACCGCACCGATGAACGCCTTCTTCCGATACGAGACGCGCGGGTCACGCAGCATCCGATAGAGGAGCTTGATCAGATTCGGCAGGAGCATCGCAGCTTCGAGTGCGATCTCTTTGAAGTCGCGTGGATCTTCCGGCGGTGAGTCATCAACCGCATCCGGGACGATCGGCATCTCAGGTTGTGGATCAGACATTGGTTCTCTCCCTGGCGATGAGCGCTGCCCCGACAGCGCCTGCGGACTCCCCGAGCGCCGCGACCTGGATGACCGGCGCGATCCGAAGGTTACCGCCGTGGAGCGAATCCGCGACGACGCGACGCGCGGGTGCGATGATCGACTCGCCGACTGAACCGAGGCCCCCACCGACGACCACGATCTCCGGATCGAGCACGACGATCAGATCCGACAGCCCTATCCCGAATGCCTGGCCTACCTCGGTCACCAACGACCGCGCCGTCTCTTCACCCGTGTCTGCAACGGCGATCACCGATTCTCCCGTAATGGTCCTGTCCCCAAGCGAGCGAGCAAGGGAGCCGTCAGGATTCGCCGCTACGACCTCACGTGCGAGGCGTGCAAGGGCAGGGCCCGAGGCACGGGTCTCCCAGCATCCCCGTCGGCCACAGTCACACAGGATGCCGCCCTGCTCGAAGCTGGTGTGGCCCCACTCACCTGCAAAACCCTGTCCGCGGTACACCTCGCCCGAGGCGACGATCGCACCACCGATCCCCGTCCCCAACGTGACAAGCAGACCGTTCGAGTACCCGGCGCCCGCCCCGATTGCGAACTCCGCATGCGCTGCGGCATTCGCATCGTTGTCAACTGCCACAGGGACTCCGAACCGTGTGGCCAACTCGGATCCGATCGGGATCTCCGTTCCCGCCACGTGCGGGCCCCAGATGAACTGTCCGTCGGCCGTCCGCACCAGACCGGCAATTCCTACGCCGATCGCACGAACATCTCCGTCGGCGACCTTCTCGACGGCGACAGCGAGCGAATCGATCGTCGACATGGCCCGGTCCAGCAGAAATCGTTCCGAGGCGACGACCTCGCCACTCTCCACGCGGACCGCGAGGGCTTTTGTCCCTCCGATATCAACACCGATGAAGCTCATGGCCGGAGCGTATCAGTCGATCGTCACGTGCTCACGCGTGCTGCCCCCGTCATCCGGGTCGTCATCGGATCCCGTCATCCGTTCCCGAACTCCCCCGACCACGTCTCCGACCGCAGCCAGCACTTCGAACCCTGCCTTGGACAGGTGCACCACCGCGGACCTGAGTCCCGCCACCAGGGGATCCTTGTCGTTTCCGTCTGTCATCCATCCTCCAGTGTGAACGTGATCCTCAGTTCTCCGTCCTCCAATGCCGCACCGGCGATCTTCCTGCGGTGGAGCGAGTCGGGAAGGACGATGCTCCGGCGGTAGTAGCCGATCGTCAGGAAGAGCTCGTTGCCGTTGCGAACCAGGTCGAGGTCGGACTTGTCGGCGAGCGGGACGGACACGACCAGAGCGACATCGTCGCCTGCATCCTCGACGCGGAGTGGCTCGACGAAGGAAAGGCGATCGGTCGGGTCGATGTCGCCGAACAGCTCGGTTCCGACCGTCCGGAGTCGGTCGACGCCCACCATCTCCTCGGAGAACAAACGGAGGCGGCGGACGTCGGTGCCCGAGAACCCTTCCTCGATGGCGTCCAAGTGGCCGTGTTGGATCTTGCGCCACTGATCGAAGTACGGATCCTCCACGGCGTCGGGGAGGACGCGGTTGACAA
>JAUIIM010000168.1 GCA_030431785.1 Acidimicrobiia bacterium
CGCCGAGAAGATCAAGGATCTCGACGAATGGACCGAGCGCGGCGTCGAACAAGGCCGAGGACGCCGCCACCAGGAGATCATCGAGTGGTGGCGATTCGGTCGTGCCGACGTCGTCGAGGCGCTTTCGCGGATGACCTCCGCCGACCGCGTCGAATGGATCCACGGCTCGATGAGTGCACGGACGTTCGCCACCACGCGTCTCATGGAGACGTGGGCACACGGCCTCGACGTCAAGGCAGCGATCCTCGGGCGCATCACCCCGCTCGATGAGATTCCCGAGGATGTCGACGAAGAGGAGTGGAGCGACCCACTCGAAGAGACCGCACGACTCCGTCACATCGCCCAGCTCGGGCAGATGACTCTTCCCTATGCGTTCGAGCAAGCGGGCGAGGACTTCCCCGAGTCCGGTATCCGCGTCGAGGTGATGGGCCCCGCCTATGCCGCATGGCGCTTCGGCCCGGAAGACACCGATCACGTGATCAAGGGCATGGCCGGCGACTGGTGCCGTGTCGTCGTACAACGACAGGACGCATCGGAGACCGGTCTCAAAGCTGTCGGAGAGTACGCCGAGAAGGCGCTTGAGATAGCCCGGGCATACTGATGACCCTGCCACGCCTGATCGGCATGGTCCATCTCGGCCCTCTCCCCGGGTCACCAGATTTCAACGGCGACTTCGACGGTGTCCTCGCCGATGCCGCAGCGGATGCCGCAACGATCTCCGGTGCCGGCTTCGAAGGCATCATCATCGAGAACTTCGGAGACGCCCCATTCTTCGCAGACGACGTGCCGAAGGTGACCGTCGCTGCGCTCACGACCGCGGTGAACACCGTCTACCGCGCCGCACGCCTGCCGATCGGCGTCAACGTGCTCCGAAACGATGCAATCGCTGCCCTGTCCATCGCTGCCGCGACCGCCGCCTCGTTCATCCGGGTCAACGTCCTGTCCGGCACGATGTACACGGACCAAGGACCGATCGTCGGTCGAGCGGCCGAAGTCGCACGCGAACGGAAACGTATCTGCCCGGACGTAGCGATCATGGCCGACGTCTTCGTGAAGCACGCCACACCCCCCGCAGGTCTGACGCTCGCCGATGCGACCCACGACCTGGTCGAACGAGCAGGAGCCGAGGCCGTCATCGTCTCCGGGCGTGGCACCGGCGCACCCGCCTCCGTCGACGACTTGTCGAAGGTCAAGTCCGAATCGAGCCTTCCCGTCTATGTCGGATCAGGTGTTACCGCCAGCACGATCGTGCCGCTGTTGGACATCGCAGACGGTGTCATCGTCGGGAGCGACATCAAGCTCGACGGCGATGCGACCAACCCCGTCGACCCCCGCCGTGCAAGCGCCGTCGTCGGGGCCCTGCACACCTGATCGGGTTCGCTGGATTTCTTACCCACAGGAGCGTGGGTAAGTCGATTTTGTCATTTCGGTCCCCTTGAACCGATGGTTGAACTTCTCCCCGTCCGCCCTGCGGTTGAGCGACCCACCGAACCCTCAAGCAACGGTTGAGGGTTCCACCGACGGATCCGTCACAGCCGGGTTGTACGCTGACCTCATGATCGAGTACGGCTTTGCAGAAGCGACCCGCCGGTGGTTCGAAGGGACGTTCGACTCCCCCACCCCCGCCCAGTCGGAGGGATGGAAGGCCATCGCATCCGGCTCCCACACCCTGATCCACGCCCCCACTGGATCGGGCAAGACACTCGCCGCCTTCCTCTCCGCGATCGACCATCTCGGTACTGCCCCC
>JAUIIM010000079.1 GCA_030431785.1 Acidimicrobiia bacterium
GTGGGCGACCTTGTCCTCGATCACCTCTCGGGCCAGCGTTGTCGTGACGTGGTCCTGTCCCACGACTTCGTCGAATCGTTGCGGTCGGTACTTGCGATAGAGCGCCTGGTACTGCATTGCGCAGACAGTACCGTCGACGAACGACGAACGACGAACGACGAACGACGAACGACGAACGACGAACGACGAACGAGCCTCGGCGATCGATGATCGATGATCGAGCCTCGGACTGTCGGATGTCGGATGTCGGACTGTCGGGTCTCGGACCCTGATACGTCGCAGCCTCCGCGGCTGGGCACTTCCATGCCATTACCCTCTCCGTATGTCCCGAATGCCAAAAGACATGCGCCAGCTCATGCAGCAAGCGCAGCAGATGCAGCAGCAAATGGCCGTGGCGCAGGAAGCGCTCGCCGCCAAGACCTACGAAGGCACAGCCGGCGGCGGCGTCATCACTGCCACGATGCAGGGGACGGGCGAACTGGTCTCCGTGACGGTCGATCCGTCCGTCCTCGATCCCGACGATGCAGAGCTCCTCGGCGACCTCATCGTCGCAGCGGTGAACCAGGCCGCAGCTGCCATGCAGGCAGATGCGGAGGCGACGATGGGTGGCGCAGCTGGTGGGCTCGACCTGGGTGGAATGCTCGGCTGATGTTCGAGCCTCCCGTCCAGCGTCTGATCGACGAGTTGGCGAGGCTTCCCGGTGTGGGCCAGAAGAGCGCACAGCGGATTGCGTTCCACCTCCTCAACGTCGAAGAGGCTGACGCCATCCGTCTTGCCGATGCGATCAGCGACATGCGGTCGTCCGTCAAGCTCTGCTCCCGCTGCTTCAACGTGACGGCGGACGAGGAGTGCTCGATCTGTATGGACGTTCGACGGGACACCTCGATCGTGTGTGTGGTGGAGAGGGCACAAGACATCCCTGTTCTTGAACGAACCCAATCGTTCCGAGGTCGGTATCACGTGCTCGGCGGGGCTGTTTCGCCGATCGCAGGTATCCACGAGGAACAGCTCAGGATCAAGGAGCTCGTCGCTCGCGTCGAGGCGGAGAAGATCGTCGAGGTCATTGCAGCGACGAACCCGACCTTGGAGGGTGACACGACGGCGATGGTGGTCGCACGTCGGTTGAAACCACTCGGTGTGAAGGTTTCTCGTCTGGCGAGTGGTCTCCCTGTCGGCGGTGACCTTGACTATGCCGACGAAGTGACACTCGGACGAGCCCTGTCGGGACGCATGGAGTTGTAGTGCGTGTCATCCTCGTAGAGCCGTACTACGGCGGCAGCCACAAGGCCTGGGCACGGGATGGTGGCACGCCATTGTTCGGTCGTGGATCAGCATTGCCGGGCTTGAAGGTCGACTAAAAAAGCGTCCACATATTCGTCTAGGTCTACGATAAGATTTGCGGACAAAACTTATTTAAGCAACTGGCCTGTAGAAGGCGGCGTTTCATGCCATATCAAACCTCGCATCGTGCCGGCGTATATCGAGAGCAGGCTGCGGGTTTCAGGGCGTTCGTTCCGGCACCGTTTCCTCCCGCGGATCTCAACATCGACGACAACATGATTGTTGAGCTGAGCAGAGCCGACCGCGCGCTTGCGCGACTAGACGGTGCAGCCTCGGTTCTTCCGGATGTTGACCTGTTTGTGACGATGTACGTGTTTCAGGAGGCAGCATTGTCGAGCCAGATCGAAGGCACCCAAGCAACCTTGGTCGACGCTCTTGAAGCCGAAGCGGAACCGTCGCACGCGGTAGAAGAGCGCGACGATGTGCAAGAGATCATCAACTACGTGGAGGCGATGAGATTCGGGATTAACCGACTTGCGGACCTTCCAGTTTCCAAGAGGCTCATCGAGGAGATTCACGCGACGCTCATGGAGGACGCTCGTGGCGGCGATGCAGTTCGCACACCCGGGGAGATTCGAACCTCTCAGAACTGGTGGGGTGGCACTTCCCCGGCGAATGCTAGGTATGTGCCGCCACCGGTAGATGAGATGAGGAGGGCTCTGAGTGAATGGGAGCGCGCTGTGAATCGAGATGACTGGACGCTTCCTCCGTTGCTTCGAATTGGTGTTCTCCACGCCCAGTTTGAGACGATTCACCCGTTCCTCGACGGCAATGGCCGCGTCGGTCGACTCTTGATTACGTTCCTCTTGATTGCCGAGGAGATTCTTTCGAAGCCGTTGTTGTACCTTTCGATCTTCTTCAAGCAACACCGCGACGAGTACAACTCGCGCCTTCAAGCCGTAAGAGACGAAGGCGACTGGGAGGGATGGCTCAGGTTCTTCGTGGAGGGTGTCCACACGGTCGCCGAGTCTGCGTCGGCGTCCGTGCGCGGCATCCTCGAGGTCCGAGAACGTGACCGCGCGACATTGGGGAACCTTGGTGGGCGAAGTGGTAACGCGTTGTTGCTTCACGAAGCACTGTTCTCGAATCCCGTCGTGAACTCAAAGCGCGCTCAGGAGCTCCTTGACGTGACTCAACCAACTGCAGATGGGCTTCTCGCAACAATGGAGGAACTCGGGATTCTGACCGAGTGGACCGGTCGCCAAAGAGGAAAATCATGGCTCTATGCCGACTACGTAAACGTATTCTCGGCGGCGGAATCCGAGAGTCAGAGCTGATTGAATGCGAGTCATCCTCGTAGAGCCGTACTACGGCGGAAGTCACAGGGCCTGGGCTGACGGGCTCGTTGAGCACTCGTCCCACGAGATCCGGCTTGTCACGCACTCCGCCCGTTTCTGGAAATGGCGTATGCACGGTGGATTCTTGACCCTCGCCGACGAGGTGCGTTCCCTCATCGCCGATGGATTCACTCCCGATGTCGTGCTGTGCTCCTCGATGATGGATGTCGCCGCATTCGCAGGAGCGTTGCGGGCCGAACTCGAATCGGTTCCGATCGTCACCTACTTCCACGAGTCGCAGTTCACGTATCCACTCAGCCCGGCGGACAAGGTCGATTTCACCTACCAGATGAAGAACTGGGCAAGCGCAGCGACGGCTGACCTCGTGATCTTCAACTCGGTGTTCCATCGCGACGTCTTCCGCAAGGAGGCTCGAGCGTTCCTCCGGAGCTTCCCCGATCATCGCCACAGTGACATGGTCGATGCGGTGCTCGACGAGTCGATCGTGTTGCCGGTCGGGATCGATCTCCGCCCGTTCGAAGGGGAGCGCGTCGCGAGGTCTGGGCCACCCCTCGTCGTCTGGAACCAGCGCTGGGAGCATGACAAGGGCCCTGCCGAGCTGAAGGCGATCGTCGAACGGCTGCTCGACTCCGATATCGAGTTCTCGATGGCGATGTGTGGGGAGGTCTTCGTCTCGGTGCCTCCCATGTTTGCCGAGGTGACCTCGATGCTCGGTCCCCACCTCGTCCACGCAGGTTTCGCTGATCGGAGTCAGTACGTGGAGTTGCTCCGGTCGGCGTCCGTGGTTTTGTCGACGGCCGATCAGGAATTCTTCGGGATCGGTGTCGTCGAGGCCATCGCTGCCGGCGCTCGTCCCGTTCTCCCCAATCGGCTCGTCTATCCGGAACGGGTTGAGGCAATTGGCGCCGATCCGGAGCAGGTGCTGTTCGATGGCCCGCGCCACGCTGTGACGCTCATCGAGCAGCAGCTTGCCCTACCGGAGGATTCTGCGATCCGATCAGCTGCAATGCAATACGACTGGTCCGTCGTCGCCCCGCGCTATGACAAAGCGCTCAGCGGAGTCCTTTAGGCGCTTCGGCGGTCGATGTTCCCGCCGATCGAGACCGACGTCTACGCGCCTGTCTCGTCACCGACCCATTCGACTCGATGATCTGCCTCGATGAACCGGATCGTGCCGCTCCGACCGCGCATCACCACGGAGTGGGTCGTGGTATGGACACCGCCGAACCGGACGCCCTTGAGCATGGAGCCGGTGGTCACACCGGTTGCTGCGAAGAACGTGTCGTCGGAGTTCACGAGGTCTCGAGTGGTCAGGACCTGGTCGAGGTCCAGTCCGTGTTCCATCGCATACTCCCGCTCTGACTCATCGCGCGGCCAGAGTTTGCATTGGATCTCTCCTCGTAGCGCGGCCATGGCACAGGCGGAGGTGACGGCTTCCGGCGATCCGCCGATGCCCAAGAGGATGTCGGCACCGAACCCGGAGCTTGCGGCCGTGATGGAACCTTGGATGTCACCATCGCCGATGAGCGTGATCCGGGCACCTGCTGCACGGATCGCTTCGATATAGGGCTGATTTCTCGGTCGGTCGAGCACCACCGCAGTCACAGCCGAGACGGGCTTGTCCTTTGCCTTGGCGACTTGGGCGAGGTTGTACTCCACCGGAGCATTGATGTCGACCGTTCCTGCCGCTGCCTCGCCGACGGCGAGCTTGTCCATATAGACGAGGCTGCCCGGTGCGTACATCGAGTTTTTCTCAGCGACCGCGATCACGGCAAGTGCACCGCCGCGGCCCTCGGCGGTGAGTCGAGTGCCGTCGACCGGATCGACGGCGACGTCAACCTCGGGCAGCTGCCCGTTGCCGACGACTTCGCCGTTGTACAGCATGGGTGCTTCGTCTTTCTCACCTTCTCCGATGATCACGGTTCCGGTGAGGCTGGTACCGCTGAGTACCTGACGCATCGCATCGACCGCTGCCTGGTCGACGACTTCCTTGTTGCCGCGTCCTTTGACCCGTGCTGCCGAGATGGCAGCCGCTTCGGTCACACGGACGAGTTCCATGGCGAGGTTGCGATCCGGGAGGTAGGAGGCAACCTGCATCAGCCGACCATCCTGACGATGAGGGCGTCGCCTTGCCCGCCGCCCCCGCAGAGTGCGGCCGCACCGACCTCGCCGCCCGTGGTCTGAAGAGCGTTGATCAGCGTCACGACCAGTCGTGCGCCGGTCGCACCGAGTGGGTGACCGAGCGCCACCGCACCGCCGTGGATGTTGACTCGGTCGTGTTCGAGTTCGAGCATCGCCGCCGAGTGAAGAGCAACGCTGGCGAAGGCCTCGTTGATCTCAAACAGGTCGATATCCGTGGGCGCCATCCCTGCCTTCTTCATCGCGACGCGGATCGCCTCTGCCGGTCGCTCGTGGAGCGTCGCATCAGGCCCGGCGACCTGCCCGTAGGCGACGATCTCGGCGAGCACAGGGAGTCCGGCGGCTTCTGCGGCCTGGCGATCGGCGATCACGAGGGCTGCTGCTCCGTCGGAGATCTGCGATGCGTTCCCTGCCGTGATCGTGCCCTCTCGACCGAAGGCGGGGCGGAGTCCGGCAAGGCTCTCCGGGGTCGTCTGCCTGCGTATGCCGCCGTCCTCGGTCACCACCGTCGGGTCGCCCTTGCGTTGGGGTACCTCGACCGGGACGATCTCCTTGGCAAACGCGCCGTTGTCGGTCGCTGCGGCCGCCCGAGCATGTGAGGCGTTCGCCCACTCATCCTGTGCGAGCCTGTCAATACCGAGGTCTGCGTTCTTCGCATCCGACGACTCGCCCATCATGCATTCGTCGAAGGCGCAGAAGAGTCCGTCGTGGAGCATCGAGTCGACGAGTTGACCATCGCCCATCCGCAACCCGGAACGGGCGCCGGGCACCACGTAGGGGGCGTTGGTCATCGACTCCATCCCACCGGCGAGGACGAACGTCGACTCACCGAGTCGGATGTGGTTGGCTGCCTCTTGGATGGCCGTGAGCCCGCTGAGGCAGACCTTGTTGATCGTGGTGGCTGGAACGGTCATCGGCACCCCGCCATTGACCGCGGCCTGTCGGGCAGTGATTTGCCCCTGTCCCGCTTGGATGACGTGTCCGAACAGGACCTCATCGATGGTCGTGGGGTCGATCCCGGAGCGCTCGATGGCGCCAGCGGTAGCGACACCACCGAGATCCATGGCGGTCAACGAGGAGAACTCACCGTTGAACCGCCCAATCGGTGTACGTGCGATGGACGTGATGACAGGGTTCATGACGTCAAGAGTAGACGGCCTACGGCTCACGGCTCACAGACACCATCCGACGAACCGACAACTCAGTCCTCGGAGTCGATGTCTCGTCCGGGAAGACGGTCGTACTCGGCAGAGGTCACGGGAGCACGGTTCTCCAGAGGCCGACCGGCGCGTACCCACGGGCTCTGGCGAATCGGTCGTGGTTGGACAGCGCTTGCCTCGCGTTCCTGCTGTTCGATCGCCGCCACGACCGCAGCGATTGCCGCTGCCTCCTCGGCGCCGGCGCCGCCGCGGATTTCGATCGACTCAGCCATCGTGGACCACCTCGACCAACTCGAACAGGGTGCCGGCGAGCGCCTTCGGGTGCACGAATGCGATCCGATGGCCGCCGCCCCCGATGCGCGGTGACTCGTCGACCAAAACGACATCTCGTTCTTTCAAGTGTTCCAACGCAGCCTCGATGTCGGCGACGGCGAATGCGATGTGGTGCATTCCTTCACCGTTACGACTCAAGAACCTGCCTACGGGTGACATCGGATCGGTTGGCTGGAGCAACTGGATGTGCGAGCCTCCGACGGCGATCATCGCCTCTTCGACCTTCTGCTCCTCGACCGTTTCGCGGCTCAACACCTCAAAGCCGTACTGATCGGCGAAGCCTTCGAGCGCCGCGTCGAGATCTTCGACGGCGATTGCGACGTGGTGGATGTTGTAGGGAAGCACGAGGACAGCGTACCCGGTCGCGGCTTTCGCTCGGAAGCCACCGCGAATCGATGATCGATCAAGGAGCCAGGAGCCAGGAGCCAGGAGCCAGGAGCCAGGAGCCAGGAGCTCCGCTCCTACGCTCCTCCACGCCCAACGCCCGCGCGTCTCTCTGCTGATCGCGCGTGTGCCTCCAGACCCTCGAGGCGAGCGAGCGCAACGGTGTCGTCGATCAATGCATCGGGATCGTCCAGCTGGAGCCAGGTCGGTGAACGCATGAATGTTGCGACGGACAGACCTGACTGGAAGCGGGCGCTTCCGGCCGTCGGCAACACGTGGTTCGGGCCGGCTCCGTAGTCTGCGAACGCCTCCGTCGTGGCATCGCCGATGAACACGGACCCGTAGGACGTGCATTGTGCTGCCACGGTGCGGGCGTCCTCGGTGTGGATCGAGAGGTGCTCCGGTGCGATGCGGTCGGACAGGAGGGCTGCTTCGGCGATTGATGGTGCGACGACGGCGAAGCCGTTGCCTGTTGCTTTACCGGCGATGTCGGCTGTGGGAAGGGAGCCGAGCTGCTTGGTGATCGCCTGTTCCACCTCGTCGAGCATCGACTCGCTGGTCGTGATGAGCATTGGGACGGCATCAGTGTCGTGCTCGGCCTGGGCGAGGAGATCCGCGGCGACCATGTCGGGTTCTGCGCTCCCGTCGGCGATCACGAGCACCTCACTCGGACCAGCCAGACCGTCGATGCCGACCTCGCCGAAGAGGTACTTCTTGGCAGCGGTGACGAATCGATTCCCGGGCCCGACCAGAAGATCGGCTCGTGGGCCGAATGTCCCGAACGTCATGGCCGCGATCGCTTGGGCACCGCCGACAGAAAGTAGACCATCGGCGCCGGCGACAGCGGCTGCTGCCAGCGTGATGTCGGTCGGTCTTGGTGAGGCCACCCATATCGCCGAGGTTCCAGCGACTCGTCCGGGGACGACCGTCATCAGCACCGACGACGGCAGCGGATAGCGACCCCCCGGTGCGTAGGCGCCGGCAGTTTCGATGGGAACCCACCGATACCCGGCGGTACCCCCGGGTACGTCGACCGCACCGTCGACGAACTGTCGCCGCTGGTGTTCCGCAAAGTGCCGGATCCTCGCCGCGGCGCGTTCGAGGACTTCGATGTCCTCGGGGTCACACCGATCTATAGCTGTGCCGAGGTCTTCGTCCGTGTAGACGATCGGGGCGTCGATGTCGTCCAGGTCCCCGAACCGGAGGGCGAGTTCACGCACCGCTGGCTCGCCTCGGTGCCGGACGTCCTCGACGATCTCTGAGGCCACGGTCATCGCCTCGGTGTCGACCCGGTGCGCTGTGCGGAGTGCGTCCGTCAGGTCGCCCTGCGTTATCTGCCTCAACATCATGCGTCCTTCCGGGTCATAGGGCGTCGGGTGACGAGCCGTGCCCGTCGGTCGAGTTCGCTCTCGATTTCGTCGGCCGAGACGCCGGCGGCCGCGATCTTCACCAACGTGAAGTACAGGAGGTCGGCAGCTTCGGCGACCACCTCCGACGGTGTCTCGGCCAGGGCAAGCTCTTCGGCCTCCTCGCGGAGCTTGGCACCGAGAAGTGCCGGATCATCGAACAAGCGGACGGTGTTCGACCCCGCCGGTCGTTCCCTCCGTATCGAGATCAATCTGCGTTCGAGTTCCGACAACCCGGTGTCCATGCCCCAACACGTGCGAGTGCCGGAGTGGCAGAAGCCGTCCCCGGATTGGTCGACGATGAACCGAAGGGTGTCGCGATCGCAGTCAACGTCGATGCGGATCAAGCGCTGTGTCGATCCCGACGTCGCTCCCTTCTCCCACAGCCCGCGACGCCGGCTCTCATAGATGCCACGACCCGTCGTGATCGCCTCGGCGACGCTGCGCTGATTCGAGTACACGAGACCGAGCCCGGTCCCTCCCTGGTCGGTGACGACGGTGGGCCACAACCCATCTGGTCGATCGGTGGTCAGCGGAGCCGTGAACCCCTCGGCGAGCGCGAGTTCACCGGTGTAGATCGCCATGCCCACTTGGGCATCTGCCCCGAGTTCGTCGAGGAGCCGGATCTCTTCAGCCGACGTGATCCCACCAGCGATCGTCACCTTGGCGTCTCCTGAAAGCTCGCACACCTTCCTCGCCAGGTCGAGGTCGGTACCGGCCATGCGTCCTTCCCGCTCCACGAAGGTGACCAGGAAGCCACCGCACAGGTCCCGCAGTTCCACGACCCGACCCAGCAAATCTCGGCCGGTTCGGCTTCGCCAGCCATGGGTGACCACCTCGCCGTGGGAAGCATCGAGCGCAACGATGACGCGGTCCCTGGGCAGTTGCTCGAGGAGGCCAGGTTCGGCTGCGGTTCCGACGATGATCCGCCTTGCACCTGCGTCGAGCCAGCGTCGGGCGGTTTCGATGTCTCGGATCCCGCCGCCGACACGGATGGGCGCCATGCGGCACAGCTCCTCGATGAGTTCGCGGTTGTTGCCTTCGCCGCGTGCAGCGTCGACGTCGACGACTGCCGTTTCCCCGACACGGGCGAACCGCTCCAGGATCGGGCGGGGGTCTCCAGCGTCGATGGCGGGTTCCTCGCCGCCGATGAGTTGGACGGTGTGACCCCCCACGAGGTCGATGGATGGGACGATCATGTGCGCACCA
>JAUIIM010000169.1 GCA_030431785.1 Acidimicrobiia bacterium
ACCCGCAGATCGTGAGCGTCGAGGTCTTGCTCAAGCATTTCTGGGAGCAGCACGACCCTACGACGCCCGACCAGCAGGGCAACGATGTGGGTACGCAGTACCGCTCGGCTATCTACTGGACCACGGTGGACCAACGAGATGCCGCCGAGGCGTCGAAGGCGGCCTACCAAGGAGGGCTCTCCGACTCCGGCTACGGGGCGATCACCACCCAGATCGAGTCCGCGGGGCCCTTCTTCTACGCGGAGGAGTACCACCAGCAGTATCTGCACAAGAACCCAGGCGGCTACTGCAACCACGGGTTCTGCCAGGTTCCCTACGCAGCGACGGAGTAGGCCAGCCGCCCACCGTCCTCCGTCGTCCTGTGCCTTCCCTAGGCTCAACATCAACCGATCAGAAAGGGTCGAATGCCGACGCCGCACATCGCAGCACAAGACGGAGCCTTCGCCGAAGCGATCCTGCTCCCTGGAGATCCACTGCGAGCGCAATACATCGCCGAAACGTTCCTCGACGATGCCACCCCGGTGACTTCCGTGCGAAACATGCTCGGGTTCACGGGGTCCTACAAGGGCATGCCGGTGTCGGTCATGGGGACCGGGATGGGGATTCCTTCCGCCTCGATCTACATCACGGAACTGATCCGGAGCTACGGGGTCAAGCGACTCGTCCGTGTCGGTTCATGCGGCGGTATCTCGACCGATTTGTCCCTTCGAGACCTTGTCCTCGCCTCTGGTGCCTGTACCGACTCCGGTGTCAACCGAGCTCGATACGGAGGATGGGATTTTGCGGCGACGCCGGACTTTGGTCTGCTCTCCGCAGCTGCGTCTGTCGCAGCCGAGCGCGGTCTTCCGGTCGCCGTCGGCAATGTCCATTCCTCGGATAGCTTCTACAACCCGGTCTCGGATGCGGTCGCCATCTGGCAACGGATGAACGTGCTGGCTGTGGAGATGGAGGCCGCCGGGCTCTACGCCATCGCCGCGGAGGAGGGCGCTCGTGCTCTGACGGTGCTGACGGTCTCCGATCATGTCGTCACGGCAGAGGAGACGTCGTCGGAGGAACGTGAACGGTCGTTCGACGAGATGGTTCTCGTCGCCCTCGATGCGCTCGTCGCGGACGGTGTCGCATGACCGCGTTCACCGTCACCTACGACTACTTGTGCCCGTTTGCACGGATCGCAAACGAGGCCATCGTCGACGCCCTCGAGGCAGGGGCCGACTACGACGTCACGTTTGCGCCGTTCTCCCTCACCCAGGTACATCTCGAGGGCGACGATGTCGCCGTGTGGGATCAGTCCCCGGCGGATGCCGGAAGAGGAGTCCTTGCGTTGCTCTGGAGTCTTGTCGTGCGCGACGACCATCCCGACCGGTTCCGGGCGTGGCATCGTACGGTCTATGACGCTCGGTTCGAGGACGGTGCTGATATCGGAGATCCGACTGTCTTGGCCGATGTCGCCGTGTCGGTCGGGTTGGATCCCAAGACGATCACCGATGCCGTCGCGAGCGGTATCCCGTCCAAGCGGCTTGGAGCCGAGCACAGTGCCCTCGTCGAGGATCATGCCGTGTTCGGCGTCCCGACGTTCATCGCTGGGGACGAGGCGGTCTTCGTGCGCCTCATGGAGCGGCACAACACCGAAGACCTCGACAGAGTGGTGCAGATGGTCTCATGGGCGAACCTGAACGAGTTCAAGCGCACCAGAGTCCCGCGCTGAGTCATGGTCGACCCGTCCAAGGTCGCCA
>JAUIIM010000170.1 GCA_030431785.1 Acidimicrobiia bacterium
CGCCGCTGCGGTGATTCTCGCTGGGTGCGGAGGAGATGGCGGTAGTGAACCTACCGATGCGCCGTCGAACGATGGCACTTCGACACAGTCGACCACCACACCGTCCGGCGGCACCGGCTCCGGCGACGGTGGCGAGAAGGCTTCGTCAAACGCACCGCGCGACTATCCACTCGATATCCCGGAAGGTGACTTCCGTGATGTCCACGTAGAAGTCGGCATTCCTCAGGAGTCGCTCGGACAACTGCTGTACGCCGCGGCGGCTTTTGATCGCATCGTCGCGTTCTACGAGCAATGGGCCGCAAGTCAACCCGATGAATACGCCAAGGTAGAGACGACCGACATGATCTCGTTCGTGAACACGGGTGGCACCGAGTCCGTCAACATCGAGCGGAACTACGAGTACCAGGACGAGGTGTACACCCTTGTCGGCTACGGGGGGTTCGTCAGCAGCTGACGAACCCAGTGCGGCCAACCCAATCGGCAGTACGCTGACCCGTGTGAAGATCCTCAGAGGACTCGGGCTGCTCGTGTGTGGAGTGATCGTCGTGCTCGCAGTGTGGATCCACTCCAACTACGAAGGCGGCGTCCCCGCGTTCGTCGACGATCTCATCTCACAGGACGGTCCCGACGTCAACAAACTGGAGCAGCAGATCGAGCTCGATCTGGACGCCTAGGCGTGCACCCCGGGTAGTCCACCGGATGCCGCATCCACAGCAGCCTTCAAACCCTCCGGATCGTCTGTCCCGATCCGGAACTTGGAACCATCGGTCATCAAGATCTCCACTGCGTCGAGCCCGCTCACGTTGTACATCCAGGTCCCTCCGGGTATGTAGCGCACTCCCCAGCCGTACCAACCCGAGTTCCGTACCTGTTCGATACCGGCGATCGTCGGGATCGGGATACGCCGCTTCGGCCATCCCCACCCGAACCGCGTCGACACCTCATCGTGGTCGACGGTGACGGTCAACCGACTGAACACGCCGAGTACGACCACCATCATCACCAGGAACACCGCCCAGAACAACACCAGCTCCGTCGTCGCCCCGGCGAGGATCGTCGTGAACACGACCATCGCGACGATCACCCCAAGAATCGCAAACGGATACCACGCCTGTTGGGTCCGCTCGTACACGTCGTTCATCCCCACATCATCCTTCGTTTGCCAGGCGTTCGACCTCCGCAAGGACCATGTCATCGGTGAGCAACGCATGATGCTCGATGGCGAACTGCGGCCACGGTGCATCCGTGCCCGCGATCCTCTTCGGGGGCGCCACGAGATCGTACCCATGACGCTCGGCGATCTCCGCGACGACCTCGGCCCCGATGCCCCCCGTTCGCTGCGGTTCCTGCACGAACAGGAGTCGGCCGGTCTTCTCGACGGAGCGACCAACCATGTCGACGTCCCACGGGTAGATCGTACGCAAGTCGACGACCTCCACCTCGATGCCGCGTCCTGCCGCTTTCTCTGCCGCCCGCATCGACACGGGGACCATCCCACCGTAGGTGACGAGCGTGAGATCAGCCCCCTCCCGGCGGAGTCGCGCTCTCCCGATGGGCAGTTCGTACGGTGCATCTGGCACTTCCTCCCGTCCCGACCGGTACAGGACCTTCGGCTCGAGAAAGATGACGGGGTCCTCGGAGCGGATCGCCGCAGCGAGGAGACCCTTGGCGTCGGCAGCCGAAGACGGAACGATCACGACGACCCCCGGCACGTGGGCGAAGAAC
>JAUIIM010000080.1 GCA_030431785.1 Acidimicrobiia bacterium
CCGGTATTCCGCACCCGCATCGATCAAGAGGACCTCACCGTCGTTGAGGACCTGATCGTTCTCCATGTAGTGGAGGATGCAGGCGTTCTCGCCTCCGGCGACGATCGACCCGTAGCCGATGCGTTCCGAGTCCATCACGCCGAACACGTACTCGAGGACAGCCTGGACCTGTCGCTCGGTTCGGCCCGGTGCAGCGAACTTCATCGCCTCGACATGGGCGACCGCAGAGATCCGGCACGCTTCGCGCAGCGCTTCGACTTCGGCGTCGGTCTTGATGAGCCTCATCTCGGCGAGGATCGGCTTCGGGTCGAGGATCCCGGTGGGTGTGGTCAATCCGGAGCGGACGTGCGATGCGGCTCCGGAGCGCAGCGTTGTGACGATCGTGTCGTCGTGGTGAGGGTTACCCATCGCATAGACGATCGCTTCACGCCCGGTGACCCGACGGCCGAACCATTCGGCGAACTCGGAGACGGGGTAGGCGGCATCGGCTCCGTACCGTTCGGTCGCTCCAGCCGTTCCGGCACGGAGCCCGTTCCACGCCTCCATGTCCGGATCGCGGGGGAGAACGAACAAGACGTATCGCTCGCTGTCGTGGGACGGGTCGAAGACCGCGATCGCATCCGGCTCGGGGAAGCCCGTCAGGTAGAAGAAGTCACTGTCCTGCCGGAACGCGTGTTCCACGTCGTAGTTGCGTGTTTGGAGACGGTTCGCGGGAATCACCGCGATCGCATCGCCGATCTGGTCCATGAAGGCCGAGCGTCGCTCAGCATGATGCTGCTGTTCCATGCCTGCATCGTACGTCTTCTTGCGTATCCAGGTTCGTCCTACGATGGCGGATCACAGATCACAGATCACCAACGGAGGACGTCAGGCGCGGCGACCCAGGTGGATGGTGCCGCGTTTTGCCGCCAGCTCGATCTGGTACTGGCGTTCGCGAAAGCGGGCACGCCGGTCGTCGGTGATGGCGTCGACGCAGGCTGGGCACGTCACTCCCGCTTCGTATCCGTCGCCGTCACGGTCGTCGGGGGTGACCACCCGGTTGCAGTTGATGCACACTTCCGTGTCGCCGACCTCGAGTCCGTGACCGACGGTCACGCGGCGATCGAAGACGTAGCACTCGCCGTCCCAGGCACTCTCTTCGGGCGGCACAGTCTCAAGGTACTTCAGGATCCCGCCTTCGAGTTGGTACACCTCCTCGAAGCCGCGTTCGCGGAGCCATGCCGAAGCCTTTTCACACCTGATCCCACCGGTGCAGAACATCGCGATCTTCGGTGGTTCTCCGGCATCGGTGTGTTCGTCGATCCATTCGGGGAACTCGCCGAACGCATCGGTTTCCGGATTGATCGCGCCCTCGAACGTCCCGATTGCGTATTCGTAGGCGTTGCGGGTGTCGATCACCACGACGTCGTCGCGACGGATGAGGTCGTTCCATTCGGCGGGCGGCACCTTCGTCCCGGTGTTCGCGACCGCATCCACTTCGCCGACGCCGAGCGTCACGATCTCCTTCTTCAGTCGCACCTTGAGTCGGAGGAACGGAGGCTCGTCGGCGGTCGAATACTTGGCATCGAGGCCCGTCAGTCGCGGATCGGATCGCAGGTGGTCGAGAACGGCTTCGATCCCGGCCGCGGTCGGAGCAGAGATCGTCCCGTTCACGCCTTCGTCGGCGAGCAGGATGGTTCCGAGGACTTCGTTCTCTTCGCAGACCGCTCGTAGCGGCACACGTAGCGTCTCGAAGTCGTCGAGTGGTGCGAACCGGTAGAAGGCAGCGATATGGAACATGGTGGAGGAGTTTATGGCGTACCCGAGGGAGGGTCGGTGTGCTCAGTGGTTCTGTTTGAAGTGCCGCTTGACGTCCAGCTGGACACCGGTGAGGTTCTCGAGTGTGTCGGCGTACAGCGGCATCCGTGCCGGGGCGCAGCATCCCACTTGGAGTTCCCCGATCTTGGCTCCGATCCGGTCGAGGCCTGCGTAGACCGGTTCCGCATCGGCGGCCACCTCCACGCCGTCTACGGCGGTGCGGACCTCGGCGATCTCGTCACGAACGGCGTTGAGGCGAGGGGAGCGATCCGGTGCGCAGCACATCTTGCTCAGACGGTCTACCAAACGATCACATTCGTTCAGCTTGTTCTTCGCGTCGGTCAGATGGTCAGTGGTCAAGGTGGTTTCTCCCAGTAGAGGTCTGTGAACAGATTTGATAGCTCGCTACGCGATGCAAACCGCACCGCATTGGGCCTGCGTCGTAGATCTCGTAGGAAGCCGAGCCTTGCTCGGCGCCGTGGGCCCGGTGGGACTCGAACCCACACGCTTCGGATTAAAAGTCCGCTGCTCTGCCATTGGAGCTACAGGCCCTGGGACGTGCGGAGTCTAGGTCCTCGCCGACGATGTGAGGGGGTCGTTGCCGCCGGATCAGGCAACCCAGCCGACAAGAACCCATCCAGCCCAGATCAACCCCATGATCGTGGCTGCGGCGAACTGGATACCAGAGGCGATCAGCAGCGCTTTGATCGTCGCAACGGTTGCCTGGAGCGCATGCGTTCTGTTCGCCAGTTGCATCATCAGGTACACCCCGAGTACGAACCCGAGCGGGGCACCGACCACCGGGATGAGGAAGAAGCCGCCGACCGCAAACGCAGCAGCGACCAACTGGGCGCGCCAGTCGAGCCCGCCATCGCTTGCGGCCCGCTGCGGCATCCGGAAGCCTGCGTAGATTCCGACGAGACCGATCACCGTCACGATGATCAAAACACCCAACGCGTCGCCGCCGAACCCGTCGACCACGGCGTAGATGACGATTGCGATCCACACCAACCCGATTCCGGGAACGAACGGAAGGAGGGTTCCAGCGATCCCGATCACGATGGCGATGGCAGTGAGCGCGACGAGCATTCAGCTCAGTCTCGCGTATCCGGGATTGTCACGCCCTTTGCGCTGTTACCACCGCAGCGGCGATGCTGCTGGCCGCGTCCCTCGCTCCGGTGTCGACTCGTACGTCGGTGACCGTTTGGTAGGCGGCGGTTCGACGCTCGGCCAGAGCCCGCAGTGCTTCAACGGTCGTTTTGCGCCGATGATCGCTCTGCCCAATGCGGTTTGCGCGAACGAGTGGTTCTGCATCGAGCCAGACGACGATGTGCGATGTGATAGCCGCGATCCCTTCGGGGCTGTCGAGGATGCTGGCGGCAGGTGATACGACCGTTGGTTCGGGCGCTGCAAGCATGTCGAGCAACGTCACGAGCTCGATCTCGTGGAGCCGTTCGACGCCATCGTTTGCGGCGATCTCGCCGCTGGTCCGGCCATGGAGCCGTTCGATCCAGTCATCTGAGTCCCGGAACTCCCAACCGAGCTCGTCGGCTGCCCCCGACCCCGTCGTCGTCTTGCCCGAACCCATCTCTCCGATGATGATGAGGTGCCGCGTCATCGGGAGTCGTAGATCGCCAGGGCGATGTCGCGGTGATAGTCGGGGAGCGGGATAACGCAGCCCTCGGACGCACCGCACGTGTAGGTGGCGTCAGCCAGCCATTCGCCGGTCCACGTGTCGTACGGTCGGACGATCCACGGACCGTCGTGGGGGAGCGCGATGGAGAGGAAGTCACCTGTCACGGTTCGCCCCTCGCGCTGGACATCCAGGCTCTCACCTTCGAGAGATGCGTCTTGGATCCATACGACGCCGCCACCCTGTCCGACGACACCCCAAGCCCGCGTGTCGGGATCGGCAGTGGCGACGTCGACGGCTTCCGGGTTCATCTCGACCAACGGCACCTCGTCGACGAAGGCCGCAAAGCGGCGCATGTCATCGGCCATCGCCTCATCGAAAGAGTTGTAGGCGTTCCCGTCGTTCCATTCGATCGGGGTCATGGCCGAGCCTGCGGACAACGCTGCCCAGTTCGAGTAGTGCATCATCTCCGGATAGTGCTGCTGGCCTCGCACGCCGTACTCACCGACCCAGTTGGGTTTCTCCACCCGGTCGAACATACGACGGGTCCACTCGGCAACGGTTGCGGCATCTGTGACGGGGTCCTTGACGAACACTTCGTACAGATGCACCTGCGCGACGTCCATCACCGCGTGGCCGGTGGGCCAGTCGTAGTTGCCTGAACCGGTCGCGGTTGTCGGGTGGTCGAACGGGTCGTTCTCCTGGAACCAGGCGTTCACGCGTTCGTGCCACGGGTCGGTCTGGTCATACGATTCGGTGCCGTTGATCTCCGTGATTGTCTGCCACATGACGATCGCCGGGGAGTACGACCAGCGTGCCACGATGTAGCGGTAGAGGTTCTCCTGCCACGCCCACGCTTCGTCGTCGACGAAGAAGTCGGCGATGTCATCGACGAGGTGCGAGAACCCGTTGAAGCGCCAACGATCGTCGGGCCAGTCGTGCGCCCCGGTTCGAAGGAACTGGTGTCCCCATACGGTGAACACCAGCGCGATGTCCTTCTCCTCGGCTTGCTGGACCACGTAGTCGATGACCTGCATCGGGCCGAGTGCGTAGTCGTCGTACGAGTTCTGGATGAAGTTGTTCGCCCACAGCGGCCACCACATCTCATAGTTCTCGCCGGCCTCGATCATCTGTTGCATCTTGCGGAGTCCCGAACCGTCGGTAGCGGCTCCACCGAACCCCATCCCGAGGTCGGCGTGGCCCCGCCCGTACCACGGGGTCCCGTCCTCATACGCAAAGTATCGAGGAGACAACCCGGGGTCCACATCGGATCCGATGCGAAGGAAGCCTTTGTGATCGGATCCGTCGACATCGAACGAACCATCGACAGCGTTGCTCGAGCCCCGGTGGTCCCTGATCGTGATGGTGTAGTTCCACGCCCCTGCGGCGTCAGGCGTGAACCGGATTCTCCACGCATCGTCGGCGTCCCAGAAACCCGGGACACTGAGGGTGGAACCGTCGGGCCCGGTGAAGGACGCGTCCAGGGAGACTTCGCGCTGGTCGAACGGATTCGAGTAGTCGGCGTCCACGTCGACGACGAGTTCGGCCTTCTGGTAGGTGCTGAAATCCGTCGTGGCCTCCTCGACGCTGAGGATCTCCGGGCCGTCTACTGGCTCCGTCGTCGTGGTGGCGATCGATCCGTCGATAGCCGCTGTGGTGGTGGTTGGCGACGTGGCGTCCGGCGTACAGGCAGCCACGACCGTCGCGATCGAGAGGACTGCGAGCACGGTCCGAGAACTCATCGATCAAGAAACGTGCGATAGAGGCGACGTGCGTGGTCCGCCGGGGCTTCGTAGTACTCGTCCGGCGTGATGTCCAGCTCGACGGTCTTGGTCGGTGGTGTGACCGTCGGACTGTTCGCCGCGAACCGTCGCATCGTCTCGACATGCGGCTTGGGTGTCCCGTCGGGGCGAACGAGACCGAAGTGACGTTCGTGCTTGGCTCCACCGTCATCACAAGGCGGGCGATCCCACAGGTCCTCTGCGTAGTCGGCGAAGCACCAGAGCATCGCTCCCGGGCTCCCGACCTCGACGAGTCTCGGGAGCACCTGCCCGACGTACTCCGCAAACGCTTCCTCGCCGGCCATGAACTGCGTTCGATCGGAACCGTACGAGGTCCACTCCCACACCACGGACTCTTCACCGTCGGGATTCGTGCAGCCGCCCCACTCCTCTGCGATGCATGGCTTGCCGGAGAGCGCCGACGTGAGTGCAGTGAGAAACGGTACGAAGTCGGGGTCCAGCGCCCCCTGTGACCAGTCGGCATACATCGGATACCCGTGCATGACGGCCACATCCGCATCGGCGAAGACCTTGTCGACTCGCAGACCGACGTCGTTGATGAGGGACTCGACATGGAGTCCGGTGGTGACCTTCCCGTCGGGGTCGATGTCACGGATGCGCATCGTGAGGTCGCGCACCCAGAGTGCTCCGGATCGGGTATCGACGGGATGAGCGAAGAGATCCGGCTCGTTCCCGAGGTTCCACATCCAGACCCCCGGATGATCGTGGAACGCTCCGACAACGTTCGACACCAACAGTCGTGCAGCGTCGATGGCGACCTCGTCCTCGAACATGTTCCGATAACTCGAGTCGACGATCCGGTCATCGCTCAACACCTGACGGACCGATGGGGACGGAGCGGGGGCGGTCGAGTCGAGCAACCATCCGGGGGCCCAGTTGGGCCCACTCATGTGGCCGGTGAAGAAGGTCACGTCCAAGCCGAGCTCTCGCTCGGCGGCAGCGTCGCATAACACCTCGAGATCCCGCAGGCGTTGCGGCTCGACCAGGTCGGGGGAGGGTTGCCAGTGATCCCAGAGCAGGAAGATCCGCACCACGGACATGCCTGCGTCGGCGATCAGGTCGAATTCGTCGTGGACCTCGGAAGCATCGAAGTCGTTCCACCAATACATCGCTTTGCGCCGAGGCCAGTAGTTGACACCAGTGACGAATGGCTTGTCGAAAGGCATACGGCCGTGCTCCGGGTCGGGGTGCGCGGGAGCATAGCGTGAGAGCGCTCTCGCTCCAACTGGGCGGATGTGTGAAAATCAGTTGACATCTCTGTGAACATGAGGGTACGGTGAGAGCGCTCTCATACTGAAAGCGCTCTCAATCGGGCTTGGAGAGAAGGAACATGGCGCACACGCTTGACGATCTCGCCGCACTCACCGGTGTGTCGCGCGCAACGGTGTCTCGTGTCATCAATGGTGGCCCGGTAGCGGACGAGACCAGGGAAAAGGTCCTCGCAGCGCTCGAAGAGACGAACTACCGCCCGAACGTCGCCGCCCGCTCCCTCGCCTCCGGACGGACCGGTGTCATGGGTGTCGTCATGCACGTCGATGCGGGCCTCACCTTCTCCGACTTCTACTTCTCCCAGCTCCTCACCGGGATCTCAGATCAGCTCTCGGAGCAATCGCTCGGAATGATGCTCTGGCTCGGGGAGCGCAATGCGGCATCCACCGTCGACCAGATCGTCGGGATGCGGATGCTCGATGGTGTCATCGTCACCGCAGACACGAAGAACGACCCCGTGGTCGACGGTCTCCGTGCCGCAGACATCCCGCTGGTCTTGGTCGGTCACCGCAAAGAAGACAGCGATGCGAGCTACGTCGACATCGACAACATCGCAGCCGCCGATGTCGCCACGAGTCATCTCCTCGCATTGGGTCGAACCCGGATCGGGCACATCACCGGACGTCTGGGTTCGGTCTCCGCGGATGACCGCGTGATCGGATACCAGCAGGCGATGCAGCGAGCAGGACTGCCCACGGAGGGCCTCCTCGTCGAGGGCGACTACACCCCGGAGGGTGGTCACAAGGCGACCCAGGAGCTGATCGCGGCCGGCGCCGACGCCATCTTCGCCAGCTCGGACTACACCGCCCGGGGAGCCCTGCGCGCCCTCATGGAGGCTGGCCTGTCGGTGCCGGACGACGTTGCACTGATGGGGTTCGACGATCTGGAGTTCGCCGCCGAACTCGATCCGCCTCTCACGACGATTCGCCAGAACATCTACCAGATCGGTCACGAAGCGGCCCGCTCGCTGGTCGACTTGATCGAAGACCCGGACATGAGCCCACGGCGCATCCTCCAGCCGACGGAACTCGTCGTCCGACAGTCCACAGCGGGGGAGATCCCCGCGTACAGCAGGAAAGGGAGCGGCGCATGATCGGAAGCGTCGACCAAAGGCATGTCCCGGGACGTTCCCGCGGACCCAACAGGCAAACAACGAAAGGGAAGCGATGAAACAATCACGAATCATCGCCCTAGTGGTGGCGCTCTTGCTGATCGTCACGGCGTGCAGCTCGGGAGATTCAGAGAGCACCACCACCACTGCGGGCGATACCGGCGATACGACAACTACGTCGACCGGCTCTGATGACACTACTACGACGAGTGGTGACTCAGGCGAAGCGGTCGAGATCCGATGGTTCATCGGGCTCGGTGCAGGCGGACAGCCTGAGCAGCGCGATGCACAGATCGCCGTCGTCGACGCCTTCAACGCGTCGCAGGACGAGATCGTGCTGGTGCCCGAGATCGTCGAGAACGACGTCGCATACGAGACGTTGGCGACCCAGATCGCGTCGGGCAACGGCCCGGACATCATTGGTCCGGTCGGCCGTGACGGATCGAACGCATTTGCGGGTCTGTATCTCGACATCGAGCCGTACATCAACGAGGCGGGCGTGTCGCTCGACCGTTGGAGCGGTGCAGCGGTGGAAGGTCAGCGAGAGGGCGACGGCACGCTCGTCGGTCTTCCGTTCGCCTCCTTCCCGTCGGCCATCTACTTCAACCGCGACATGTTCGATGCAGCGGGCCTCCCATACCCGCCGCAGGAGTACCCAGACAGCGGCGTCGCGACGTACGGTGAAGGCACCGAGTACGAAGGTCCGTGGGACTACGCCAAGGTGCAGGAGATCGGTCAGATCCTCTCCGTCGACTCCAACGGTGTCTACGGCGACGAGGACGGCTACGACCGTTCGAATGCCGTCGAATTCGGCTTCGTGTTCCAGTGGACGGACCGCCTGTTCCAGCAGGGTTCGTACTGGGGCGGTGGATACCCGCTCGCCAGCAACGGTGAGGCCGACATCCCGCAGGTCTGGGAAGACGAGTGGCAGTGGTACCACGACGCAGTGTGGGAGTACGGGTTCGCACCGAGCCAGGAACAGCTCGACGCACTCGGTAACGCATTCCAGACGGGCAACGTCGCAATGGCGGCTACGCACCTCTGGTACACATGCTGCATCGCAGACGCCGCAAACGACCTGGCCGGTGACTTCTGGGATTACGGCATCATGCCGGCGAACCCGAACACCGGTGAGGTGACGGCGAACCTGCACGCCGACACGTTCCGCATCCTTGCGGACACCGAGCACCCGGCTGAGGCCTTCGAGGTCCTCTGGTACCTCGTCACCGATGCCGCTTTGGACCTCCTCACGGCATACGGCGCGGCTCCGGCCGACGTCAGCCTCACGGATGCGTTCATCGCAAACCTCGAAGCGCAGTACCCACAGGGCGTCAACTGGGACGTCGTGCTTGCAGGTGCCGAGCACTCTGAGGTCCCGTCGCACGAGGCGTTCCTGCCCGGCTGGGAACCGT
>JAUIIM010000171.1 GCA_030431785.1 Acidimicrobiia bacterium
CGGGTCCGTGCCATGTTCAACGACCGCGGGGAAGAACTGAAGCAGGCTGGTCCCTCGACACCCATCGCCATCATGGGTTGGGACGACGTCCCCGTCGCTGGTGACATGTTCGAGGTCGTCAAGAACGAGCGCACCGCTCGCAAGATGGCACAGGCGAAGATCGACGAGATCCGCGCACAAGAGTTGGTCGTGCCCACGGCGACGGATCGGCTGGGGATGCTGGTCGAGCAACTCCGGACACAGGATCATTCCGAACTCCGGATCATCGTCAAGACGGACACCCACGGTTCCCTCGAGGCAATAAAGGAGACCGTCGGGCGGATCAGTCGCGAAGACGGCTACGTCACGATCGTCCACTCCGGTGTGGGTGGGATCACCACGAACGACGTGACCCTCGCCGAGGCGTCGGAAGCCGTCATCTACGGCTTCAACGCCCGTCCTGATGCGTCGGCTCGATCCGAGGCCAAGAAGCTCGCTATCGACATCCGCACGTTCTCGATCATCTACGAACTCCTCGACGACGTCGAGGCGCTGTTGGTCGGTGAACTGTCGCCGGAGGAAGTCGAGAACTTCCTCGGTGTCGCAGAGGTCCGCGAAGTGTTCCGGGCACCGCGCCTTGGACTCGTCGCAGGTTCCTATGTCACCGAGGGTTCCATCAACCGCAACGCACGGGCTCGCCTCGTCCGCGACGGTGTCGTCGTGTACGACGGTCGGATCATCTCGCTCCGCCGCTTCAAAGATGACGTCCAGTCGGTCGCCAATGGCTACGAGTGCGGTATCGGTCTCGAGAACTTCCGCGACATCAAGGTCGGCGACACGATCGAGTCGTACGAGGTGCGCGAGGTCGCCCGAACCTGATCGGAGGGCCATCGTGGCACGGCAACCCAGTCCCCGCATCAGGAAGATCAACGAGCTGATCCGCGAGGTCGTTGCCGAATCCGTTCGCGATCTCAAGGACCCGCGCATCGGGTTCGTGACCATCACGGGGGCGAACGCAAGCCCCGACCTGCGCTACGCAACGGTGTACTACTCGGCGATGGGGACCGACGAAGAGCAGGCGGCGACCGCCGCCGGTCTGAATTCGGCGATCCCACATCTCCAGCGTGAGATCGGGAGACAGGTCCGGCTCCGCAACACGCCGAAGATCGAGTTCCGTGTCGATCCATCCATCGAGGAAGGGATCAAGATCTCACAGCGACTCCGCGAGATCCAGGAAGCCGAAGAGGAGCACCCTGATGGCTGATCACGGATCGATCCTCGAGGCCGCTGAGGCACTCGAACACGCGGACCGTATCGGTGTCGTAGGTCATGTCGGGCCCGATGGTGACGCCCTCGGTTCCATGGTCGGTCTGGCGCTGGCTGCACGCGGTGCAGGCAAGGACGCCATTGCTTCGTTCGATCAGCCGTTCGTCGTGCCGGACGAGATGAACTTCCTCGACACCTCGGTCCTGGTCCCTCCCAGCGAGTTCCCCACCGACCTCGATCTCGGGGTGGCAGTTGATTGCTCGGTGCCCTCCCGTGTCGGAGCGCTGGCGGGTGCGATGGGCAAGGCACGACGTCTACTCGTCATCGACCATCACATATCCGACGGTGCTTGGGGCGACGTCCTCTACATCGATCGATCCGCCGCAGCGACCACGGAGATGGTGTACCGCGTCATCAGACAACTTGACTGGCCCGTGACCCGG
>JAUIIM010000081.1 GCA_030431785.1 Acidimicrobiia bacterium
TACCGAGGTGGTCATCGTCGACACAGCGGGCCGGCTGCACGCCCATACGAACCTCATGGAGGAACTCGGAAAGATCGGACGCGTCGTCTCCCGTGAGGTGTCGGCGAAGCCGGAGGTCCTCCTCGTACTCGACGGTTCGACGGGTCAGAACGGGATCAGCCAGGCAAGGGCGTTCACCGAGGCGATCGAGGTGACGGGTGCAGTCGTGACGAAACTCGATGGGACCTCGAAGGGCGGAGTCGCCGTCGCCGTCGAGACCGAGCTCGGTATCCCGATCAAGTACATCGGTTTGGGGGAGGGGATCGACGATCTCATCCCGTTCGATCCCGTGGAGTTCGTCGAAGCGTTGGTGGGATCGTGACGACGAACCGGGAGTTGCTCGAAGCGGCGGCCGAGGCAGCGACGACGTCGTATTCGCCGTACTCGAACTTCCGTGTCGGTGCGGTGGTCGTCGCAAGCGATGGGACGCACTACTCGGGTACGAATATCGAGAATGCCGCGTTCGGGGCTTCGATCTGTGCAGAGGCGAATGCGATCACGACGGCGGCGGCGAACGGGGTTCGCAAGGTGGACACCGTTGCTGTGGTGTGCCTCGACGGAGACCTCTGCACTCCGTGTGGCAACTGTCGCCAGATCATGCGCGAGTTCGGCGTCGAGCGCGTCGTCATGCGCGATGGCGATGGGAACGACTACGAGATGACGCTCGATGAGCTGCTGCCGAGGAGCTTCGGGCCCGAAGCGTTGTGATGTGAGGCCACTTGGTGTAGCCGAAACGGTGTCGATGTCCGGCGCACCGGCGCCGGCAACTACCGGTCCGGCGGGTCCGTCGTGGAGATGTGACCGAGGGGGCTGATCCATCGATACCCACCGCCGTCGAGGCGTGCATACGTCCAGCCGTTGTGACGATTCATGTGGTCGTGTCGGCACAGCGGTGCGCCATTCGATGTGATCGTTCGTCCACCGTCGATCCACGGTTCGATGTGGTCGATGTCGCACTCGATCGCGGGCATCCTGCATCCGGGGAAGACGCAGATGACGTCGGATGCCTCGATCTCCCTGCGTTGCCGTGTCGTGAAGGTGCGGCGACTATCCCGATCGGGGTCGTGGACGGTGATCCTATGTTCGTACTCCGGGTGATCCGAAGCCACCTTGCGGGCAATGTCCGCGATGATCGGTCCGTAGCCGCCAAGATCAGCTGGATTCTCATCGAGGCCGACCAACGTGGTGAGGTCGACTCGGATGTCGATGGTCCCGCTTCCACCGGGAATCACCTTCGATCGTGCCTTCGTTCGGCCCGAGAGAAGGTCCACGAGCGCATCGGCTCGTAGCTGGTCCATCGTGCGGTCGTCATCGGCATCTCGCAGACTCCGAGCGATCCGGTCGACGTTCTTGAGCGCTCCGGCCAGGGCATCGGGCTCGAGGTCGAAAGCGAAGAGGTGTGCTGTTCCGTCGACGGTGGGTTCCATCCGCACGGATCGGCGGGCCGTCGCTGCGGTGTGGCGTTTGGCTGCGTCTTCCGGATCGACTGCAATGGCAAGCGATCGAATGCGTGCTCGGAGTTGGCCCGTCGTGAGGTTCGGTGCCTTCGCCGCAATCGCTGCTACAACGGATTCCGCCGAGGCTTTGGTCAGGTGTGCAGTCCCATCGGCGATCACCTTGGCCCTCCGATAGTCGATGCGCCCAGCCTTGAGCCAGCGACGAACCTCGGGAAGGCGTCCATGTAGTTGCATCGCCAGTGCCATCGTGTCGTCAGCGGCGCGACGAGTGAGGTTCAGCGCCGTGCGGATCTCGGCGGCAGCATTGCGGAGGGGTTCGAGTTCTCCGCCGAACCCCGGATCCGAAGCTTCGTATTCGTCCGCGACCGCCGCCACGTCATCGAGCACGGCACCGGAGTAGTGGGACGCCATGCGTTGATGTGCCTTGAGGACGGTCACCCGGTCGTAGCCGCTGAGTCGGTTGACGTCGATCGACGACAGAAGTGCGGCCAGTACCGGCCCCGGTTCGATGGCATCGAGACCAGCTGGCACGGGATCCCGGCCCGGCTCCGTTGGTTCCGAGAACCACACGCCGTGTCGATGGGTCGTGTCCGTGTTCCTCATCGATACAACGTATCAACGGGGTATGACAAGAAATGGACGTGCCAGCACGTGCGAATCCAGGAGATCCCCCCTATTCGGTACGTGCAGCCAACTCGTCTGTTTCGACCGTTGTGAGGTGGTGGCCTATGCCCGAGCCTTCAGCGCCTCGATGAGTTGCGGGACGACCTCGTGGAGGTCGCCGACGATGCCGAGGTCGGAAACACTGAAGATTGGTGCTTCCGGGTCCTTGTTGATCGCGATGATCGTGTTCGAACCCTTCATGCCGACCAGATGCTGCATTGCCCCAGACACACCGCATGCGATGTACACGGACGGCTTGACCGTCTTGCCGGTCTGACCGACCTGATAGCTGTAGGGGACCCATCCAGCGTCGACGACGGCACGGGTTCCACCGACGGCTCCACCGAGCAGGGCGGCGAGTTCGTCCATCATCTCGAACTTCTCTGCACCACCCAGTCCACGACCGCCGGAGACGACGACGTCCGCAGCCTCGAGAGATGGTCCATCGGAGTCCTCGGAGTGCTGCTCAGTGATCGCAGCAGCCCCGGCTCGACCGGAGTCCGGGCTGGCGACGGTGGTCACTGCGGGGGCAGTGCCACCCGAGGGCGATGCGGTGAACGCCTTCGGTCGGGTGACGACGATTGCGGGCCCGTCCGTAGTGATCTCGGTCGTCACTGCCTTCGTTCCACCCAGGATCTCTGACTTGACACTCACGGCACCGTCGACCGACAGGTCGAGCACATTCGCCACGACCGGCTTGCCGAGTTTGGCTGCCAAGCGTCCAGCAACATCGCGATCGGTGTTGCCCATACCGAACAAGACGACCGATGCGTCGCCTACCAACTCCGCAAGCGCCGCAGCTGCGGGTCCTGATGGGAGCGTGGAGCCGGTGTCGAGGTGCGACACGGCAGTCGCTCCGTGATCACCGAGTGCGGCCCATGCTTCGTCGGAGCCAGCTCCCACGTAGAACACGGAGAC
The DNA here is from genome assembly GCA_030431785.1 of Acidimicrobiia bacterium. Lineage (GTDB taxonomy): Bacteria > Actinomycetota > Acidimicrobiia > Spongiisociales > UBA5794 > UBA5794. Next base: position 3,078 of record JAUIIM010000081.1, read on the forward strand.
GTCGCCGAAGTCGCGAGCTTTCGATACGAGTTCAAGGGATCCCGGTGAAGGAGCTCCGCTGATTTCTTCTGCAAATACCCAGATTCCCATCTCAGATCACCTTCCGATCCTCGAGCAGCGCAACGATCTTCTGGTAGGCCTCGCCGTCGTCCTCGACGATTTCGCCCGCCTCACGGGCCGGTACCGGCTCGACACTGCGGATGACCTGGGTGGCGTCTTGGCTCACGCCGAGGTCTGCGGCGGTCATTGTCGTGACCGGCTTCGACTTCGCCTGCATGATCCCCTTGAACGTCGGGTAGCGGGGTTCGATACCCGCGGTGACGGTGACCAGTGCCGGAATCGGTGCGGCCACGACGTCGTAGCCGGTTGAGGTCTGCCGCTCGATGGTCACCTGACCGTCGCCTGCGTCGACCTTCCTGGCGAAGGACAGGCAGGGTACGTCCAAGAACTCCGACATCATCTGGGGCATCACGCCCGTGTAGCCATCCGTCGATTCGGTGCCGGCGACGACGAGGTCGAAGCCCTTCTGCTGAATCGCTGCGGCCAGGATGCGAGCGGTCGTGAGCGCGTCGGAGCCCTTGAGGCCCTCGTCTTCGACGATGACGGCTTCATCGGCGCCCATGGCGAGCGCCTGACGGACGCCCTGGAGGGAGCCGGACGGACCCATCGAGTACAGCGTGACGGTCCCGTCCGTTGCCTCAGCGAGCTGGAGAGCGATCTCGACCCCGGACCGATCGGTGTCGTCGAGAACTTGGTCCTCCGGACGGATGACCCAGTGGTTTGCATCGTCCAGTTCATAGGGCGTTGCCGGGTCAGGAATCTGCTTGACGCAGACCGCGATGTTCATGCGGGCGGCTCCTTGACATGTCGAATTCGTCTGTCTCCGCATGTTATGGCAGTGCGGAGACGTTCCGATACCTCACGGTATACGAATGTATGTGGTACTGCCGATTGCTATCGACCGTCGACGGTCGATAGCCCTACGGACCAGCCAGGATCGGGAGGAATTGGTCGACGATCGAGGCGAAGGACTCACGTGCGGCGGCGGCGGTCTCCGTGACTTCGTCGTGCGAAAGCGGGGTCTCCGAGATTCCGGCTGCGAGGTTCGTGACGAGTGAGATGCCCACGACCTCGGCACCCATGTGCCGCGCCGCGATCGCCTCCGGTACGGTCGACATCCCGACGAGGTCGGCACCGAGAGTCTGCGCCATCCGGACCTCCGACGGTGTCTCGTAGGTCGGACCGAGGAACCATGCATAGACACCCTCATGGGGCTCACGACCGACTTCACGGAACAGGTCGGCCAGTCGAGCTCGCATCTCGGATGAGTAGACCTCCGACATATCCGGGAATCGGGGTCCGAGGCGATCATCGTTCGGCCCGACGAGCGGATTCCTACCGGTGAGGTTGAGGTGATCGCGCAGGATCACGAGATCGCCCGGTTGGTATGCGGGATTGCAGCCACCTGCGGCGTTCGTCAACAGCACGCGACGGGCCCCCGTCGCCACCGCGGTGCGGACGCCGAACACGACGTCGTCCATGTCCCAGCCTTCGTACGTGTGGACCCGTCCCGAGAACAGCAAGAGGTTCCGGCCACCGACCTCGACTGCGAACACGGAACCCTCGTGTCCGACCACCTTCGGTTCGGGGAAGCCGGGGATCCCGGAGAACGGGATCTCCAAGCCGCCCGGCACCGTTGCGGCATATGGTCCGAGGCCCGATCCGAGGATCACGGCTGCGTCGAACCGGTCGACGCCGGCCTGTACGCGGATGGTCGCACTCGCGGCCATCAACTGGTGGTAGTCCATTGTTCTCCGTTCAAATCGTGTCGATGATGAGCGTGCGCGCCGGAACTGGTTCGTCGGTGATTTCGATCGCCCCCTTGAGCACCGAGAGGGCACTCTCCAATCGCTCGTCGTCGCGGTACTCGACCGTGAGCAGCGGCTGACCCGCGTCGACCGGTGCGCCGACGTCGACGTGCACCGTGAAGCCGACGGCGGGATCGACGTCGTCCTCCTTCTTGGCACGACCGGCACCAAGCCGAACGCCGGCAACACCGATGTCGTAGGCGTCGCAGCGTGCGATGAAGCCGGAACGATCGGCCTCGATGACACGATGCTGTCCGGTCGACGGTAGACGTGACGGATCCTCGATCACGCCGGGGTCCCCGCCTTGGGCTTCGATGAGTCGTTCCATCGTCGTGAGCGCCGCTCCAGAGCTGATCGCCGCATCAACGTCTGAAGCCGCCCGTTCGCCATCGTGCCCTGCGAGGACGAGCATCGCTCGGGCGAATGCGATCGTCAGCTCAGTCACATCCTGAGGTCCGTTCCCTCGAAGGACGTCGATGGACTCCCGGATCTCGTTGGCATTGCCGACGGTTGCCCCGAGCGGCTGGGACATGTCGGTGAGGAATGCGGTGACCGGTGTCCCGTGTGCTGCTCCGAGGTCGCTCATCGTCTGGGCGAGCGTGCGGGCGTCCGCCTCGGTCTTCATGAACGCCCCGGACCCGACCTTGACGTCGAGCAGGAGACCGTCGAGGTCCTCGGCGAGCTTCTTCGACATGATCGAGCTCGAGATGAGTGGGACCGATGGGACGGTGCCGGTCGCATCCCTGAGCGCATAGATTCGGCGATCGGCAGGAACGAGTCGCTCCGTCTGGCCGACCATCACGACGCCGATGTCGGTGAGCTGACGGTCGAACGCTGACGGATCGATCTGTGTCGTGAATCCGGGGATGGATTCCAGCTTGTCGAGCGTTCCGCCGGTGTGTCCCAGACCGCGCCCGGACATCATCGGCACCGCCACCCCACAGGCGGCGACGATCGGGGCGAGCGGGATCGAGATCTTGTCGCCCACGCCCCCCGTCGAGTGCTTGTCCACTTTCGCTTTGTCGACAGACGACAGGTCGAGGACGTCTCCCGAGTGGAGCATCGCATCGGTCCAAGCCGCCAACTCGTCGGTGGTCATGCCGTTGAAGACGATCGCCATCAGCAGCGACGACAATTGGTAGTCGGGGATCTCATCGGCGGTGTACTCGCGGATGATCCAGCGGATCGCATCGGTGTCGAGTTCCAAGCCGTCCCGCTTGCGCCGGATCTGTTCGACCATCGAGTACATGTCAGGACCCCATCTCAACGCGACCGTCGGAGATCGTGACGCCCTCGGCACGGAGTCGTTCGGCGTGCTCTCCCGTGAGATGTGGCACGAGGCGACCGTCCGTGGCGACGACACGCCACCACGGGAGCCCTTCCGACGAGCGCATGGCGTTCCCGACGGCTCGTGCAGCACCGGGGAACCCTGCTTCCACGGCGACCTCACCGTAGGTCATCACTTCACCCGACGGGATCGCCATCACGACGCGGACCACCGCATCCGTGAATCCGTCCGGCGTTTGGTCGGTCACAGCGTCCCGAACAACCGGTCGCCCATGTCGCCGAGACCCGGGACGATGTAGTACGACTCGTTGAGTTCGCGGTCGAAGGCTGCGGCGATGATCTTCACGTCAGGGTGGTCCTCGTACATGCGCTTGACACCCTCGGGTGCGGTGACTACGCACAAGGCGATGACATACTTTGCGCCGGAGGACTTGACCTTGTCAACCGCCCACGACAGCGAACCTCCGGTGGCCAGCATGGGCTCGCAGATCAGGACCGTTGCATCAGAGAGGTCCGGCAGCTTCGAGTAGTACTCCTGGGGGAGTGCAGTTTCCTCGTCACGGGCGACCCCGGCGAAACCAACCTTCACGTTCGGGATCGTCTCCAACACGGCCGACAGCATGCCAAGACCTGCTCGCAGTACGGGAACGGCCACGACGTTCGTGAACCGATATCCCTTGGTCGTCTCCATTGGCGTCTCGATGTCGAACTCTTCGAGCGGAACGCGTTTGGTTGCTTCGAGTACCAGGGTCGAAGTCAAGCCGCGCGCTGCCTCCCGGAATTGTGGGGGAGCCGTGGTTCTGTCACGCAGCACCGTCAGGTAGTGGCGCGTCAGGGGATGATCGATGACCGTCAGGTTCATGCCGAGACGATACCCCACGAAGGCATCGTGGGTACGTGTCAAACCGCGCAACGTCATCTAGCGTCGGGCTTCGGCAATCGAAGGAGTGCACGTGCAACGACCGACCAAGAGACGAATCACGATCGCAGGCGTGGTGATGGGGGTGCTCCTGCTCCCCGTCGCCGTGTGGGCGATCGACCAGACGTTCGGCGATGTCCCCCCGAGTGACTGGGCGTATGAAGACGTGGAATGGCTCGCCAGGGTCGGACTGACCAACGGTTGCGGTGACGGATCCGACTACTGCCCTGACGACAACGTCACGAGACGTGAAATCGCCGCATTCACCCATCGTGTCAACGACGAGCTGATCCCGACGGTGTTTGCGACCAAGGACCTGACCGAACACGACGACCTGTCGGCGTTGGATGGCGACGTGAAACTGTTCACGCAAACCTTTGTTGCGACTGCGGACTCGGTCGTGACGGCGAATGTGTCGTTCGGGGCGGTGTATCAGGATCTCTCTGAGGGATCCCCGCAGGGTTACACCGACGTGTACAGCTGGGTGCAGCTCGACGACACAACCTGTGTCGAACCACCCTTCGGCTCGAGAACCACCGTCGCGCCTGAGAACGTCGAGCCGCTCTCCGTGGCCGCGGCGTTCACGGACGTGACGGAGGTCGCCGAGGGCGTGCACACTGTCACCTTGTGTGTCAGCATCGAAGGCGACGGAGCGGACATCGAAGTGGCGACCTTGTCAGGCATTGTCTCGCCACATCCGCGGAGTGAGCTCAATGTGATCCTCCCTCCCATCATCCTCGACGCACCGGATGCAGACCGGAGTCGTTGACCGAAGCCGAATCCGTGGACGTGTGTGCCGGGAGAGTGTCCGCTCTCCCGGCACCCGTCGTCTACCCACCTGCCCGCCCTACGCTGCGCACCATGTTCGATTCACTCTCCGGCAGACTCAACGACGTCTTCGGACGTCTGCGCGGCAAGGGGCGGTTGACCGAGGACGATGTCAACGCAGCGCTACGAGAGGTCCGCCTCGCCCTGCTCGAAGCTGACGTAAACCTCCAGGTGGTCAAGGACTTCACCGGTCGTGTTCGAGAACGTGCCGTTGATACGGAAGTCACCAAATCACTCACGCCCGGCCAGCAGGTCATCAAGATCGTCCACGAGGAGCTGATCGTCACGCTCGGGGATGAAGCAGTTCCGCTCAATCGCCCTGCCGCACCGCCGCTCGTCATCCTCATGGTCGGTCTCCAGGGTTCGGGGAAGACGACGACCGCCGCCAAGCTTGCGAAGCATGTGAAGGGCAAGGGCAAGCGACCGATGCTCGTCGCTGCCGACCTCCAACGTCCTGCTGCGATCGACCAGCTCGAGCAGCTCGGCTCGTCGATCGGTGTGCCCGTCTACGCCGATCGCAAAGGCAAACCTGCCAAGGTTGTGAAGGCCGGCATGAAGGCTGCGCGCGACCAGTCGGCGAATGTCGTCATCGTCGACACCGCAGGTCGTCTCCAGATCGACGACGACCTCATGAAAGAGCTTGCGACGATCCGCAAAGTGGCGGACCCTGATGAAACGCTTCTCGTCGTCGACGCCATGACCGGTCAGGAGGCGGTGAACGTCGCCCAGGGCTTTGCCGACCACACCGACGTCACTGGTCTCGTGTTGACCAAGATCGATGGTGACGCCCGGGGTGGTGCAGCGATCTCGGCTCGAGAGGTGACCGGCGTCCCGATCAAGTTCGTCGGTACGGGGGAGGGAATCGACGGTCTCGACACGTTCTATCCGGAACGCATGGCGTCACGGATCCTCGGCATGGGTGATGTGCTCTCGCTGATCGAAAAGGCCGAAGTCAACTTCGATCACGAAGAGGCGGAGAAGGCCGCAAAGAAGATGCGGGATGCGACGTT
>JAUIIM010000172.1 GCA_030431785.1 Acidimicrobiia bacterium
TGAACGTTCCTCGTCGGGGTATCGGATCTTCACGGACGACGATGTGCGTCGGGTCCGCTACGTACTCGCTGAACAGCGCGACCACTACCTCCCGCTGAAGGTGATCAAGTCGAAGCTGACGGCATGGGAGCACGGCGAGGAATCACCCGTCGCTCCGGACAAGGGAGCGCCACCCGAGGCGTACTTCGCATCTTCAGGCGTCTCACTCACGGCGGCCGAGATCAAACGCTCGTCCGGTCTCAGCGATGACCAGCTGTCCGCCATCATCAAAGAAGGGCTCCTCGAACCGACCAAACTCCCGGATGGTGCCCTCACCTTCACCGATGCGGATTTGGCGATCGCCAGAGCCGCACATCGACTCCTGACCCGCGGTCTCGAGGTTCGTCATCTGCGCGGCATCCGGCTTGCGACTGAACGACTCACCGACCTCCTTGGCCAGCTGGCAGCGCCGATGTTGCGGCACCGCAACCCGGACAACCAGCGAAAGTCGGAGGAACTCCTGGCTGACACGTCCCAGGCGGCGGCGATCATCCAAGAAACGATGGTCCGCAGTAGGCTTCGCAAACTACTCGAACACTGATGTTTGCTTCATCCCTCGCCTCCATGGCGCTCGCAGCGTCTCTGATCGCCGTACCGATCGCACCACCCCCGACTGCGACTACGGCCAGTCCTGCAATTCCTGATGTCACCGCGGACCGATGGGCTGTCTACGACGCCGATGCCGATGTCGTGCTCGCATCGTGGAATGCCAACGACCGTGCACCGATGGCATCGGTGACCAAGGTGATGACGGCGATTCTCGTAACCGAACAGGCCGCACTCGACGAGACCGTGCAGATCCCTTCGTTCGTCGAGGGAATCCGCGGTTCCACCGCAGGTCTCGTCGCCGGCGAGACCTGGACTGTGGGCGATCTGCTGATCGCCATGATGGTCCGATCGGGGAACGACGCCGCGTACACCCTCGGTTGGTACGTCGGAGGTGAATCCACATCGGCATTCGTCGACCAGATGAATGCCCGGGCGCGCGAATACGGCATGGACGACACGAGCTTCGCCAACCCGGCAGGGCTCGACGCCGAGGGTCACTTCTCGACCGCAAACGATCTCCTCACGCTCATCGCCCGAGCCCAGGAGCATCCGGAAGTCGTGCGGCTCGGCTCGATCAAGATCGTCAACCTCGCTGAAGACCCAGGCCGGCAGGGGTACAGCTGGAACAATTCGAACAAGCTCCTCGGTGTCTACCCGGGTGTGGTCGGTCTCAAGACGGGTGACACCCCATGGGCGGACAAGACACTGCTCGCAGTTACGGAACAGCACGGACGCACGATCTACAGCGTCGTGATGCACAGCGACGACCATTTCTCTGACACGCGAGAGCTCGTGGACTGGGCCTTTGCGACGTATTCGCTCAGCGATCGTCTGCTGCGGCCGCTGTACAGCGAGGAGGGTGGCGGTGCGGCCGGTGTCGTCCCCGAACTCTCGGAAAGCCACGAACGCCGACTCCGGGCACTTCCGACTCTCGACGACGGACAATGGAGCACCTCCTCGGCGGCCGACCTTCCGAAGGCGGAATCGATCGCCCGATGGATCCAGGACGCCATGCCCTCGATCGTGAGTGGCGGATGACGGACGGGTTCGTCCGGGTCGCCGACGCTGACAC
>JAUIIM010000082.1 GCA_030431785.1 Acidimicrobiia bacterium
CTCATGGAGCGGCACAACACCGAAGACCTCGACAGAGTGGTGCAGATGGTCTCATGGGCGAACCTGAACGAGTTCAAGCGCACCAGAGTCCCGCGCTGAGTCATGGTCGACCCGTCCAAGGTCGCCACACCCGCCGACATGCGAGCGCTCGTCACCGGCACGCGCTCGGACGATCCTTGGTGGTTCTCATACGATGACCAGGAGCTCGAACCGGCAGACCTGACCCGGATCCTCGGACCTCGGATCACTGATGCCAGGAAGGCACGGATCGAGGAAGTGCTCACCCAGCGCATCAGTTCATTGGTCGTGGTGATCGAGGGGATGGTCGACGTCGGGAACGTCGCCGCAGTGATGCGTACCGCGGATGGCTTCGGGATCCAACAGTTCCACACGATCGACACCGCCGGCGACTACAAGCGATCCAAACGTACGACCCAAGGAGCGGACAAGTGGATCGATCGGTACCGCTGGGAGACCACCCCGGAGTGCTACCGACATCTTCACACTGACGGGTACACGATCGTCGCGACCACGCTCGCTGACGATGCGATTCCCTACGACGCGTACGACTGGACGAGTCCAACCGCGGTCGTGTTCGGTAACGAATTGGACGGGCTCACGAAGGAAGCAGTCGCCGGAGCCGACGTGCGGGTGAAGATCCCCATGCGGGGGTTCACCGAGAGCTTCAACATCTCGGTCGCGGCTGCCGTGACGCTCAGTCACGCGGTCCGAACCCGGGTCGAGGCGAACGGATCAGCCGGGGATCTCGATGTCGCGGCGAGGGACCGATTGCGTGCGGTGTGGTACGCCAAGTCCGTCCCGAACGTGCGGTCATTCGTGCGCCACTCGCTGGCGAACCCGGATGGTCAGCCGTCGAACGGTATGCGATAGAGCGCTGGGAAGTTTTCCTCGCTCACGGTGAAGTAGGAGTAGTCGGCGTCGAACGCGATCGCTTCACCTTGCGGTTCGTCCGGGCTCGTCGCCAGACAGGGTTGCTTCGTGAAGGCATCGGCAACCGACTCGCCGGGAGCGCGGTGCCACATCCATACCTCGCGGTAGCCGCGGAGCGCGATCACCGAACCGTCCGCCGAGATGTCGCCCCCTGATACTTCGGCGTCGAGCGAGAGGATGGCGACCTGTGTCAATACCGCCGCCGTCTCGGACGGTTCGAGGGAGCCTCGGTAGACGACCGTCAGGTCGGCATCCTTCGTGACGAAGTAGACCGACGGGTCGACCGGGTCGATGAAGACCGCTTCCGCATTCGGCGATCCCTCCGGATACTGGAAGGGGAGCGGAGTAGACGTGGGGAACGCGCCGTCGCTCATCGACGCGGGATCGATGTCAGGGACCCGGTGGAGCGCGACGGACCCATCGCGGATCGAGAAGTTGTCACCGATGTCGGCCACGTACAGATAGGCGCCGGTTCCGTCGGGACCCGGTCCGGCGGCAAGGTCCTCCCAGTCGAATGCGAAGGCGCCGGGAACGGTGAAAGATCCAAGGTCGGCGCCGCTCGTGTCGAACGCATGCAGCTCAGGTCCACCCCGCGAGTCGTTGTGCGACCACAGGATGCCACCCGTGGTTCGTGACACAGCCAGTCCGGAGGCCTCGACCAGATCCGGGTCGGTGATCGTGCCGGAGACCGTGAGCGTTCCGTACAGGTCACAGACTGTGGATCCGTCAGGGATCTCGATGCCACCCGATGCAAGCGTCGTCGTCGAGGACTCGCCCGGCGGTGCCGTTGTGGTCGTCGCAAGCGTCGTGGTCGATGCCCCTTCTGCTTGCGGCTCGCCGGTGCGACGGAGGATCAGAGCAGCTGAAACCACCACCGCCACGATGACGATGATGACGACCGTAGGTCGGTTGAGACTCAGGCGAGTTCCTTCAGGGCGATCACCTGACTCACGATCATCTTCTCGACGTCGGCGATCTCAACGCTCTCGTTCGGTCCGTGGTAGCGGCTCATGGGATCAGACGCTCCCACGATGAGAATGGATGCCTGCGGGTAGCGCTCGGAGAACGCGGCGACGAACGGGATCGAGCCACCCACACCGAACTCGACTGCAGGGGTAGCGAACGCGGTCTCCATCCCTGTGCGGTACGCATCGTACGCAGCACCTTCCGTGTCGAGTTCGAATGCGTCGCCTGCAGCACCGTCGGTCACGGTGACTTCACAGCCCCAGGGGGCTGCTGTCACGAGATGCTGTTCGAGTGCAGCCGCGGCGGCAGTGGCGTCTTGGCCGGGCGGGATGCGCATGCTCACCTTGGCGCTGGCCTCGGGGACCAACTGGTTGATGGCCAGGTCGATCGGCACCGAGTCGATCGCGAGGATCGAGATCGCCGGTTGCCGCCACGTGCGACCGGTGAGCGAACCCTGGCCGATCTGCTGGAGTCCGTCGACCGGCTGCATCTGGGCATCGACTTCGTCGATCGTCAGATCGAGTGGGTCGGCGTCTTCCGACAGCAGTCCCTGCACGGCGATCGTGCCGTCGTCGTTGTGTAACGATGCGAGAAGACGGACGAGCGCCATGTTCGCATCCGGATAGATGCCGCCGAACGAACCGGAATGTACGCCTGCCTCGAGGGTCCGTACGGTCACCTTGCAGTCGACGAGGCCGCGGAGTGTCGTCGCCAGACCTGGGGTCCCGACCCGCCAGTTGCCGCCATCAGCGATGACGATCGCATCCGCAGCGAGGGTCTCGGCGTACGCATCGAGGAAGTCGACGAGGTGTTCCGATCCGATCTCCTCCTCGCCCTCGATGAACACCTTGATCGTGACCGGAAGGTCATCGCCGAGGACACGCAGCGTGGAGAGGTGGATGGCGATGCCGCACTTGTCGTCAGCAGTTCCTCGGCCATAGAGCCGCCCGTCGCGTTCCACCGGCTCGAAGGGGTCTGTGTCCCAAATCGACGACGGTCCGGGTGGCTGAACGTCGTGGTGTGCGTACAGGAGGACTGTCGGTGCCCCCTCAGGACCGCGCTTCTCGCCATAGACGGCAGGATGGGCCCCGTCGAGTTCGAGAAGGCGCACGCCGTCGTAGCCCGAGGCGGTGAGGAGCTCGGCGACGTGGTCGGCAGACCGGCGTACTTCCGTCGCATCGAACGTCGGGGCGCTGACGGAGGGAATCCGGACCATGGATTCGAGCTCGGAACGGACACGGGCGCTGTCGGCTGCCACGGCAGCCTTGATGTCTTCATGCATGGCCCTGATCGTACCGGTGGCCCCAGAGATGTCAGTCGGCTGTGGGCCCCGCGGCAGGGAGCGTCAGTGTCGTGTACCCGGCACCGAACGCCGATTTGACGGTGATATGGCCACCCATCCGCTTTGCAAGCGCTGCGGCGGCCTGAAGTGACTCGAACATCGGATCGTCGGGGCGTCGTTGCACACCATCGTCCAGAGCTGGGAGCGCCGATCGGGGGATCACCGGATCGTCGCCGAGTACGGTCATCGACACGGTGGAGGCATGCGACTGGGTCTGAAGCGTCCTTTGGGTCCCACCGTCGTAGGTGGCGAGCGAGATCAACGTTCGCAGGATGTCGCTCACGTGATGGACGTCGCCGCGTGCGATCGCTGGCTTGAGGTCGAACACGAGGCGGTGGGCCTGTGGATGTGACTGGGCGATCTCGACCACGACATCATGGAGGGGCACGGACGTGGCTGACACCTCGGTCGGTGTCTGCCGGGTGGTCAGACGTGCGATGTCGCGGGTGAGGTCCTTCGCTGCGACATGGATCGCAGTCAGCTGATCGGCAGCGGCGGAAGCCACCGCCGGATTCGCAGCGAGTTCATCCGTCGCACGGATGATGCAACCCGTGGTGTCCGTTGCGGTCTTCCGGATCTGTGTGAAGAGGTGACGGTGCTCCCGGTCCACGGTCTGAAGTGTCTCACGGACCCGGGCCTCGCTCCGGCGGGCTGAACGTGATCGCTCGGTCAGACGCACGAACGACACGGCGACCATGGTGACGATGACGACGCCTCCGGCCAGGAGCAGCCGTCCGGATGTGTCTCGCCATGCGATGAGCGCACCGACCAGGAATGCTCCGGATGCGATTGCGATCGTTGCGAACGGCGGCTTGGCTGATGGTTCGCGGTGCATCGATTCTCCCCCTCGTGCATCGGCGTCCCCCGTCAATCCGTAGATGACTGTTTCTTGGCGCACAACCGGACTAGTCCTATGGGAACGGCGCCCTAGGGCCGTTACGATCGTGGGATGGAACCGATTCTCGTACCGGTCGACGTACCGCTCGTCGGCGATGAGCGACGCAAGAACTGGGCGAAGGTCGTGACCGGGGTCGACGAGACGCTTGCATCGGGCTGGGCCTACGAGGGCGAGTTCATCGCAACCGGTGGGATCCAGGACGTTCCGATCGGCTCGATCATCCTCTCCTATGGGGAACGGGGGAGCCGCACCAACCCTCAGGTCGAAGCAACCGTGCTCCGTGTCAACGGCGACGGAACGACCACCGTGATCACCAGCGCAAAGGGACGGGCGTGGGCACGCACGCTGCGTGACGTCGTCGTCGAGGCGCTCGAAGAGGCAGCGGACACCCCGATCGTCCAGAAGGCGTGGGATGTCGGCCTCCTCCAGTATTCGGATGCCGCCCTGCGTGAGGAGTTGGCTCGTAGGAAGAGCGATTGACATGTCGCGTAGACCGCACCTCGTGTGGTCTCAATGGATGACGTGCTGATGGAGGCTCCACCATCCGAAGACTTCGCTGCGTTCGTCCGTGAGGGTGGCGCTCGTCTTCGCCGTGCCTTCATCGCCGCCTATGGCCCCGAGGTGGGTGCGGAGGCCACCTCGGATGCGCTCGCGTACGGATGGGAGCACTGGGACAGAGTGTCTGGGATGAAGAACCCCGCTGGCTACCTGTATCGGGTCGGTCAGTCCAAGGCCCGTCGATACCGACGCCGTCCCGCCCGTCTTCCCGAAGCGGAGGATCGAGCATCGCCGTGGGTGGAGCCCGGGCTGCCGGATGCCATGGGAGAGCTTTCGGAGCGACAGCGCCAGGCAATCGTGTTGTGTCACGGGTTCGGTTGGACGCTGGTCGAAGCTGCCGATCTCCTCGGGGTCGGGCCTTCGACCGTGCAGCGACACATCGATCGCGGTATGCAGAAACTCAGGAGCAGATTGGGCGTGGACGATGGATGACCGCAAGTTGATCGAGCACATCGCGGAGTATGCGCGCCACCTCGACGATGTGGCACCGCCGGTCGAGTCGCTTGCCCCTGCGACCGACGAGGCGCCCGTGGCGAGAATCGATGATGCCAGGATCGAGCGGCGCCGCAGGACGGCGTGGCTGACTGGTCTGGGTGCTGCCGCTCTGGTTGCGATCGTCGTCGGTTCGATTGCCGTCGTGGACCTCAACCGGACCCCCACGGAGCCCCCGGCGACGACACCACCCTCGAGCGTGGTGGATCCCACGAGAGCGGTTCTGGTCCAGCCCGATCCAGTCCTCGATCCAGAGACATCGGCTGTAGAAGACCTTGTCTTCTTCACGATGGGCGATGTCGTCGAGGTCGACGGTGTGTTGCATTCGCTACTCGGAGCCGAGACGAAGCCCATTTCGCTCTACCACGCGACGTCGCAAGACGGGACGTCGTGGGAGATCGATCCCGCCCCTGTCGACGCTGGCGACCCGACGGGGCTGATGACCCTCCGGGCCACCGAGTTGATCCAGGTCGATGACGGTTCGTGGGTCGGGTACTTCGACCTCGGTCGAGACCTCGGGGAGATCGGCAACCACATATACCGATGGTGGATCCATCGTGGCACCGCCCCTTCGATCGACGGCCCATGGACGATCGATCCGGATCCGGTGCTCGATGCGGGGCCGCCCGGCAGCTGGGACGACGCCTGGGTTCGTAACGCATCGGTCATCCGCAACGATGACGGATGGCGCATGTTCTACCTCGGCGGTGTGGACCGGACCGATGACTCGTTCGGGGGATCGGTGGGCGTTGCCACGTCACCCGACGGGATCACGTGGGCGAAATCGGCGGATCCTGTCTTCGTCGGCGACCCCGAGATCCGCTTCGAGGGTGGGCTCATCAGCAAGATCGAGGTCAAGCCGTATGGGGAGGGGCTGCTGCTCACCTACGGCGGGGCGACCGGCGGGACTCGTGGGATCGCCCAATCGCTCGACGGAGTCGTGTGGGTGCGCGACCTTTCCAACCCAGTGCTGACACCACTCGACGTAGGGCGCGGGTCTATTTACGACACGGCCATGTGGATCGACGGATCCGAGCTGCAATGGTTCGTGGTCGGCGGTGGCTACGAGTCGCAAGCGGTGTACGAGATGTACGTCGACGGGCTCGAACCGATGACCGACGGGGCGACACCGTAGCGTCTGCCCCGCCGGATCACCTTCGATTCGGTCGGTTCAGCGTTCCGGTTGGTCGTCGACGTTCGTCGGCTGGATCGCAGTGAACATCGCGCCTGTCGGGTCGACGATCCCTGCCATGCGGCCTGCCTCGGAGTCCATCGGACCCATGAACAGGCTGCCGCCATTGTCGGTGGCAGCCTTCGCCGCGGCATCGCAGTCATCCACGATGAAGTAGACGGCCCAGTGTGACGGTACGTGTTCGGGCGCCAGTTCGGTGATGTCCATCATGCCGCCGTTCACCCGACCCGCATTGGAGATGACGGTGTATTCCATCTCGCCGAACTGGTTCGTCTCGGACTCCCATCCGAACAATTCCGAATAGAACGCCTTTGCCGCCTCGACGTCGCGACAATTGAGCTCGTTCCACGTCATTGCTCCCGTGACGTTGAACACGTCCGCTCCATCGTGGGTTCCGGACTCCCATAGCCCGACCGCGGCGCCGTGGGGGTCGAAGAAGAACGCCATGCGACCCGTGTCCCCGACATCCATCACATCCATGACCGGCTGCGCTCCGAGCTCGGTGGCACGCGCCAACGTCGCTGCAGCGTCGTCGACGATCACATATGACGACCAGACGGGGATCTGTCCGGCCTTCTGCGCCTCTTCGGTCAGGTGCCCCATCCCCGCAACGGTCTTCCCGCCGACCTGGAAGAACGTGTACGGCATGCCGTTGGGTTCGTCGACGGTGTCCCAGCCGAGCACCGCGGAGTAGAACGTTTTCGATGCCTCGATATCCGGCGACGCCAAATCGGCCCAGCCGAAGATTCCGTGTTTCAGTCCCATGCCTCTTCCTTTCCCGGTGCCCGTCACCGGCTGATCTCAGCGTACGCCTTGTATATGACAGATTCAGGCGAGAAGTTCGGGATCGTTCCTCGCGCTGGTATCGTTGTGCCCGATGTCCGTATCTCGCCGCATCGTGGTGCTCGTCGCGGTCGCTGCAACAGCGATCGCGCTCTTTGCCGTACCCGCATTTGCGGCGACAGGCTCGGATTCGATGACGGACGAGTGCATCGTCGCAAGCTCCAACGTGAACGCCGTCCGTGCATCGATCACACCCTCCGTGATGGTCGAGGAGGACCCTGCGTTCAACCATGACGACCCCGACGCTGCGGACAACCCCCTCGCCCTCATCACCTGGCCCGACGAAGCAGCCCTGTGGCTCGAGGCTGGCGTGGGTACTCATGTCAGCCTGAGTGCCGGGGCCGATTCGCTCGCCGCCGAAGCCAGCCGTCCTACGTTCGCTCGCCCCGAGCGCAGCGACCCTGAGGTCTCCGATTCGATCGTCCGTCTGTACTGTGCGCTCTTTGGCCGGCAACCGGGATCGATCGAGCTGGCGTATTGGGCCGGCCGCTACTGGAACGGCCTCCCCTTGGTCACGATCGCCGAAGCGATGACACACGCCCGCGAGTTCGTCAACCGATACGGCGTGGTTTCGGACGATCAGCTGGCAGAGCTCATGTATCGACAGGTGCTCGATCGTGAACCGGCGGGTCAATCTGCGGCGGTGTTCACCGAGAAGCTGACATCCGGAGAACTCCATCGCGGCCAAGTCGTCGTCGAATTCACGGAGTCCGGCGAGTATGTCCACATGACAGGGACGGCCGCACCCGAGAAGCCGGTATTGCCCTATCCGGACGAAGGCTCCGGACGCCGCATCATCTACACGAACGGCGGGCAGCGTGTCTGGCTCATCGATGACACCGGCGAGCTCTACAAGACGCACCAGGTATCGGGTCGCCGCGGTATCCCGGGTGTGGGTCGGTATCGGATCTACTCCATGTCGCGGTATGCCTGGGCTCCGTACGACGGGATCACCATGGAGTTCATGGTCCGCTTCGCCCGTGGTGAATGGCCCTACGGGTTCCACTCGATCCCTGTCCACCCGAACGATGCCCCGATGCAGACGCCTGCACAGCTCGGGACGCACCGGTCAGGTGGCTGCGTCCGTCAGCTCTGGGATGACGCCGAAGCGGTCTACAACTGGTCCACCGTCGGCACCCGCGTCATCGTCACGCCGTAGAACGATCGTCCGATCGTCCGATCGTCCGATCTCCGACATCCGATCTCCGACTGTCCGAGCCAGTAGCCAGCAGCTACTCCGGCTCAAGGCTCATGGTTTCTGATCATGGATCATGGATGTCGGCTCAAGGCTCATGGCTCATGGCTCATGGCTCATGGCTCAAGGTGCTCATGGCTCACGGTCCGATCTCCGACGGTCCGATCTCCGACAATCCGATCTCCGATAATCCGCGCTAGCAGCCAGCAGCTACTCCGGCTCAGGGCTCAAGGCTCAAGGCTCAAGGCTCACGGCGCTCATGGCTCATGGCTCATGGCTCAAGGCTCATGGCTCACATTCTGCGGCATCGCGCGGGCGAAAGGTACTCTCCCCTC